>JAYRHC010000152.1:0-3559 GCA_041907525.1 Candidatus Woesebacteria bacterium | reverse complement strand
GATCATCACGATTTTATTCTCAAAAGAAGCGTCTGCATCGATAATATCCACGATCCGTTGAAATATTCGTCGGGTATTCTCTTCATCAGGTATCCGATTGAAAAGAATAATGACCAACATAAAAAAAGGAGGAAATAGTGAGTTTATCGCGATGGAAACCCACTCAACTTCACCGAAAAAGTATTGAGAGAGTGGACCTTCAAGCACAATCGCGAAAAGCATCTTCGTGATAAAGACATAGATGAGAGATCTTACTGCAAGGCCCCGTAACCGTTTCTGAACACCAGCGTATTTCTGTCTACAGAGAAGATCAACGTCGGTCCAGAGTCTGTTTTTGTCTGAAAGTAAGCTGAGCAGATCAGACTGAGAATTCGTTTTGATAAGGTCGAAAAGGATGAGAAACGGTGGAAGCTGTTTTTTCACAAACTTTCCTATTTTGTCAATGAGCGGGTTACGAAGAGTATCGTCGATCTTTTCAAATATCTTTGGAAGCTTCGGGGCGAGATTTTTCAGATCCTCGACCGTATATTTCGCGATGGGTTGGTAAAACACCGTGAAAAGATGGTAGCGTTGGTATGCGATATCAGATTTTCGGTAGGTCTTCTCGATGGTGGTCAGGAGGAATGCATTTTGGATATCAGGATCGACGTCTGGTATCTTAATCTTATTTTTGAGAGATTGAAAGATAAAATACGTAAAAATGTTCTCTCGTTGGGAAACGTCGGGCGTCAGAGACTCTTCGATTTCACAGGTAAGAAGATCATACAAGAATTCATCAAGGTAGCGGACGGTATCTCTTGGGCGCCCCGTGATGAGAGCGAGACGGAGGTTAATGTATATGTCGATGATTGACTGCACATCAGCGGAATCGACTTCTGAGAGTGAATCCACCGGAAAGTAGCGAGCCCAGAGAAGCTCTCGGACGATATTAGACCCCTCTCCTGCTCCGGTCGGGTTCATAGAAAGACGTCTCTTGGCTATCCGTTCGATAGCGGCACGACGCATAAGGTGTTCCTCTCGAAACTCGATGGTGTTACGGACTTTTTCATACGCTATCGCGAAAAAGCTTACGGCTCGAGAGACCGAGATTTTTGTATAGTCGTCTGGTTTCGGTCGCGGTTTGATCGATTTGGTGGCTTGCAGAAGGGCTCGGGACACCTGGGAAAGCTCGACAGATCCTTGAGGAGCCAAAGTATTATCAACCATGCGTATATTATACCAGGAGTATCGTGTCTTTGCGACATGCGGGGCGACGTGGCAATCTCAAGGCTCCATTCGATCAGGCTCTCTGAGCACTATAGTATACCGAGAGTGTTCTCTATTTCCTGCACGAGGGCAGGGTGAGCGGCGACGGTCAAAAGTTTGCCATTGCGCGTATGTTGATGGAAGGCACAGCCAGCCTCCCGTAAGACGATTTCACGCGGCGCAAGATCGTAAATAGGGTTTGTAGGCAGGTAACGGACGTATGCCTGGATCGTGTTGGTGAGAATGTAAGGTGCAAGAATAGTAGATACGAACATCACCCGCTTTGCGACCTTCGAGATCTCCTGTAATACTTTCATTTTATCAAGGTCATCTCCCACGAAACTCAGCTCAAGATTCACGAACGAATGGTTGAGCGGTCCGTCGTACTTGATCTGACGAAGGTTACCATTCAAGTATGCTCCCTTCCCCTGTGCTGCATGGAACATTTGTCCCGAAACGGGGTTATAGATAACTCCCAGAATTGGGTTATTGTCTTGGAGGAGTGCTATCTGCACGAAGAATACAGGATACAAGGTAGAAAAAAGCTTCGTGCCGTCGATGGGATCGATAGCCCAATTGAGATGATCTTTTAGTGAGGACTCCCCTTCCTCTAGATGAAATCCGGCCTCAGGGAGAATGCGGTGGAGTCTGCTCTGGAGCATCTCTTCGGCTTTTATATCGATCTGAGTCTGTGGGTCTTTCAAGTCTTTGTATCTGATTTCACCGAATGAATCCTTTTGGCCAAAGACAAAGGAACCCACTTCGCGAACTGCTTCGACAGCCTTCGTAGATATTGTGTCAAGATCCACACGAACCATATGAAAAAGTCTCTGATAACAAGCCCTATAGTACTACACACTATACCTAATGTCCAGTCTTTAGCTTGCCCCCTTGAGCTTCGATGAGCTGTGACATCTCTGAAAATTTACTGTTCACAATATCGAGAGAGTCCCCTTCTACGTTGAGTCGGAGCAGGGGCTCAGTATTGGATGTACGAATATTGACTCTCCACTCAGGAGTAACGACAGTAACGCCATCGATCTTTTCAACAGTAGCGTCTTTGTATTCCGACTCAAGCTTCGTCAATATCGCTTGCACCGTATCTTTGCTGGGGACGACGAAGTTCATCTCCTCTTTTTCTTCTGCCCGCTTGAACTCGAGCAGAGTTTGAGAAAGCGATTTTCCAGACTCGTTTAAGGCCTTGATAATATACAAAAATACAAGAATCGAGCTTTCTGCTCCCCCATTCTTTTTGAAGAAGTAGTGTCCCGATATTTCACCACAAAATTCTATGGGTTCATTGTTGATCCGATTTGTGATAAAGGTGTGACCCACTCTGACCTGATCAAAGACTCCGCCGAGCCGCTCTACATTCCTTTGGATGTTAAAGATCTTCTGAACATTGCCGATGATGGTAGCTCCTGGCTTTTCCTCGAGGATCTGTTTCGCAATAAGTGATGCCATATATGATGTGGGGACAATGTCTCCTTTTTCATTTACAAACACGATCCTGTCGCCGTCACCATCGGTCCCGATACCGAAATCTGCCCGAGATTCTACGACTTTTTTCTGAAGACTACGTAATGTGCTGGACTGAGAAGGATCTGCTTGATGTGCGGGGAATGATCCGTCAAGCTCGAAATTCATTCGAATAAGCTCAATATTAATTTTTTTCGCGAGCGCATTTAGGTACATCGATCCCATAGCATTCGCTGGATCAGCGACGATTCGATACCGTTTCACAGGCTTGACTGGAAGCATTGAGATAAAATAATCCACTTCGGTCTCTTCGATATGCGGGATGTTCTCGATCGAACCATTGGGAGAATCAGGTAGGAAATCTCCTGCGAGGACGAGGGTTTTAATATCTTTGACACCATAGGAACCTGAGGGTTTCTCAATAACATCACCCGAACGTTTCACGAATTTGATGCCATTGTATTCCTTTGGGTTGTGAGATGCAGTGATATGGATACAGAGATCTGCTTTGAGATGTCTGGTGGCGAAATATGCGGTCGGTGTAGAGGCTAAGCCGATATCAAGCACCTTGGCTCCCATGGCGACAAGATTTTTGGCCGCAACATCATGCAAAGACGGTGATGACATACGCATATCTCGGGAAAGGACCACTGTAAGAGGATTCCTTCCGATATTACGTGTGTAGAACGTATAGAGCCCTTTAATAATACTTTGCATGCCGTCCTCATCCAACTCTGTGGGATAGATACCGCGGATATCATATGCTTTAAATATGCTCGGATTGAGTGCCATAGTGTAATGAAAAACAAGTAATGACTAATCCCTCGCTCCCTAT
>JAYRHC010000151.1:0-4531 GCA_041907525.1 Candidatus Woesebacteria bacterium | reverse complement strand
TCGTGCTTTATACGCTTTTTCGCTTCTTGTATCCATTCTTTTTGGTACAGGAGTAATTCTGCATCAGTTTCGTTATCTATGGCATCTCCACTGAACAAAATGGGTTCAAAATATTGCCAATCTTTTTCCTTCTTTGGGTTGTTTTGTATTACCTGAGTATGGATTGCTAGGTCAATGTCGTATTGGGCTTCTTTTTCTTTCTTTGCTTCCAGTTCAGTTTCTATTCTCTCTATGACTTTTTCGCGCCCACGGATCATGAGCGCGAGAGTCATGTCGTGCTCTTCGCTTTCATTTGTCGGTTCGTAATAGAAGAATTCACATTCTTCCAGAGCCATATGCACATATGCACGTGTTTCCTCAGGTAGATCTTGTTCTGAGAGGCTTTGGAGTTTTTCGAGAGCCTCCTTCGTCCCCGTATGAGCGAGTTTCTGTAGTGCGTCGAGGGTAATATCGACAGATTCTTTTGGTTTCTTCGTCATTTTGGACATACAGATGAAATAAATAGTATTGGAATAATTGTACCAAAACATTGAGTCCACGAGTTTCGTTTGCGATTGACTAACTCATTTTTCTCAATGTATAATTGGCTCATACTTCATTTTAGGCAACCCGCTTAATGAAACGTGCGAAGTTCGCACTTCCTTAAGTGGATAGTTAAAGCGGATTGCTTTGAGTTTAAACTTCATACATGTTTTTCCTCGTTTTTTAGTCATTATATCGATCGCGCTACCATAAGTGAAGATGGTATAGCCCAGTATCTGGATACATTGTAATGAATGTGAAACAACTCATACATATTCATATATACTATCCTTATGAAGGAAAAAGTGGCGAATGCCTCTCCTTTAGGCTCACTCGGGTTCGGGATGACCACGATACTCTTCAGTATTGTGGGGGCTGGTTTCTTCACCATGAACGCTATGCTCATCGGTATGGCTCTCTTCCTGGGGGGCACTGCTCAGATAATCGCAGGGTTATTAGAATATAAGAAAGGCAATACGTTCGGGTACGTTTCGTATACTATGTTCGGTCTGTATTGGTATGTGGTGGTCATGTGTACGATACTTCCGCTTCTTACTCAGATGACCCCAGCAGACCCTCTGCTTATGGGGTGGTTTTATCTCCTATGGACGGTATTTACGATTATGCTGTATCTGCAAGCTCGAAAAATGGACAAGCTAACTTATGTTATCTTCTTAACGGTGGTTATCCTTTTCGGCACGATAACTCTCAGCAGCTTCACGGGGATTTCCTTCATCGGGCATATGGCGGGATGGATCGGCATACTCTGTGGTTCCATGGCGATATACTCCGCGCATAAGGGATTGGGGAGTGAATAATGTCTTCCCCTGGGAACTTGTCTGAATTCCGCACATTCACCATTCCCCATTCGCTTTTCGCTATTCGCAGTTATAATTCCCCCATGTCCCCCTCCAGTCCAGAAAAGCAAGGAGTCGCTCCGATATATTTTGATACACTTAGATATAGCTAATGATGATATACCCATGCTAAATGATCACTTGACATTACAATTAGCATGGTTATATCATATACCCATATGATCAACACTGTATTGAAAAGAGATATTTTTGATCAGATAGAGAAGTATTTAGGAACAGAAAATATCATCGTTCTCCATGGTTCTAGACAAGTAGGAAAATCACACATTCTGTACTACCTCGATGCATATCTAAAAGGAAAAGGAGAGACGAGCAAATATATAGATCTCGAAGACTCAAGGTCGCTTGACGTTCTCGAACACGGGGTAGACGCTTTCCTTACGTATCTAAAAGGTGAAGGATATGATTTCAATACATTCATTTCTACCCATAGAAAGCTTTATGTCCTTATTGATGAGATCCAATATCTCACCACCCCCTCCCCATTCCTCAAACTACTTATTGATCACCATACATACATTCAGCTCGTTGTTTCTGGATCTTCAAGTTTTAGTATTAAATCGAAGTTTTCTGACTCGCTCGTCGGAAGAACAGTGAATTTCGAGATATATCCCCTCACCTTCAAAGAATTCTTGCGCTTTAAAAGCATTGTTTACACACCCAAACAGAACAAGTCTCCCCTGCATATCGAGAAATTACAAGTGCTATATCGAGAGTTTATGGCTTTTGGAGGATATCCAAAAATCGTATTAGAAGATTCTATTGAACGAAAAGAAAAATATCTCCTTCAAATCGTTGACACCTATATTCGGAAGGATATTTCTGATCTTGCAAAAATTCACGACATTCCAAAATTCAACAATCTGCTTAAGATCATCGCATCCCAAAGTGGACAACTACTGAATATCGCCCAATTAGCAAACACATGCAATTTATCATCGAACACGGTAAAACACTACCTGTTTATACTCGAGAATACTTATATCATCAAATTAGTTTCACCGTTTTCTTTGAGCCCCAAAGTTGAGGTGGCGAAAACGCCTAAGATATTTTTCTTCGACACAGGACTTCTGCAGATGTTGTGGCTCAAAAAGCTTCAGACAGAAAATGTGGGAAATGTGTTCGAAACGAGCGTCTATGCCGAGCTTATAAAATCACATGGGGTGTCTAATATCAATTTTTGGCGTAATAAAAATCAGAATGAAATCGACTTCATTCTTCAAACGAAAGACGGGATCGTGCCTGTTGAAGCGAAATATAATTTCAATCAGTTTAAAATCTCCAAGATTAATCCGTTTATACAGAAATATAAAGTTGGGTCTTATAAGGTTGTGGGTCTCTTCGGCGATAAAGAATCCGCGAGATATGTCTTCCCCTGGGAACTTGTCTGAATTCCGCACATTCACCATTCCCCATTCGCTTTTCGCTATTCGCAGTTATAATTCCCCCATGTCCAAGCTCTCCATAGGTATCGTCGGATTGCCAAACGTCGGCAAGTCCACACTTTTCAACGCGCTTCTCAAAAAACAGGTCGCACTCGCCGCGAATTATCCATTTGCGACGATCGAGCCGAATGTCGGCGTCGTTGACGTCCCTGATCCACGGCTGAAGAAACTCGCTGAGCTTTTTGAAAGGGATCCCTCCACTTCGGTCGGGATGACACAACAGATGGATCCTTCGACCGATTCGACAGGCTCACGGCAGGCTCCGCTCAGGATGACCAGTCCGCCGATAATACCGGCGACTGTTCAATTCTACGACATCGCAGGCCTTGTGAAGGGAGCATCTCAGGGGGAAGGCTTGGGGAATCAATTCCTCAGCCATATACGCGAGGTTTCAGCCATCCTGTATGTGAGTCGGGTGTTTGAAGATGGGGATATCATTCACGTGCATGATTCTGTCGACCCGAGCCGCGATCAAGAGATCGTCCAGAGTGAGCTTATTCTCGCCGATTTACAGACACTCGAAAAGCAAAATGACCGAAAACCCCCCGTTCTCCCCCCTTCCCTTTCCTATATCAAACTCGACACCCCTACCTGGCAAGGCATCCTGAAACGATTAAAATCTCATCTGAATGCGGGCTCTCCTGCACGGACTCTTGATCTCCATGAAGATGAGCTCATGATCGTGAGACAGCTCAATCTACTCACCCTGAAGCCTGTGTTGTATACGTTCAATATTTCGGAAAATCAACTGCGCGAACATCAAGCAGATCCGAAAGGTTTCGCCGAAAAACACAAGCTTACTCCTTTCGTATCTTCAGCGATATTCCTGAATGCCAAACTCGAATCAGACCTTGCAGGCTTTAGCGAAGAAGAGGCGCAAACGCTCCTCGCTGAGTACAAACTCGAGGAACCTGGACTGAATAGTCTCATCAAACTAGCGTACAAAACGCTCGGACTTATGTCATTTCTCACCGCAGGTGAGAAAGAAGTGAGGGCGTGGACTATCGTACGCGGTACGAAAGCCCCTCAGGCTGCAGCTGAGATCCACACGGATTTTGAAAAACACTTCATCAAGGCTGACATCGTACCCTTCGAGACATTCGTCGCATGCAATGGGTGGTTTAAGGCTCGGGAGCAAGGTAAAGTCGTGAGCGCCGGACGCGACTACATCATGCAGGAGGGCGATGTTGTGGAGTTTAAGGTGGGGGTGTAGCTTCATGCCAAGGCTGTGTGTATCCAGGTTTCTCACGTGAGATTGCTTCGTCGTCCGCCGAATCGGCGAACTTCTCGCAATGACTTCTTTTCTGTATTTCGCTATTGGCAATTAGCCATTCGTCCCGATGCTGTTTCCGCAGAGACGGATTACAGCAACGCGGATCCCGCCGTGCGGGACTTTTCACCCGATTGCCTGACTACCTGACTGCCTGTGTGCCTATTATTTTTGCTGCAATCCCCCACCACCGCATCGCGCTCATGAAGTGGAAGACAAGCCCCTGCCACCCATCCATGAAACCTTTGTGACGGAAATACGAAAGGAAAAACCAATAGATTGGCAATATCAAAATACATTTACCCACAAATCCTATTTTCCACAGTGTATATCGATATGTATTGCCGTAGAGCCTCAAAGCTCGTTCTTGCACCCGTCCTGCTTCGATAGCACAATACCTCTTCCACCGGTGCCAG
>JAYRHC010000150.1:0-10281 GCA_041907525.1 Candidatus Woesebacteria bacterium | reverse complement strand
TCCTGACTTGTCCCGCTTAGTACTCACTTTTTCAGTTTTCTCCATAATGCTACGAGAGTATTTCCCTCTGTTTCCATGCGCTTGGTGAATGTTTTCCCTGTAATGGTGTCTTTGCACTCAATATCCAATATTGGCCATATGCTCTGTTTGACTTTCTTGAGAGATAGGTGAGTGACGAGCTCAATTGATTTAGCTAAACAGAGACTTACAAACACAATCAGCATGTGTGCCAGAATGCTGTCTCTTTGGTGATGGAATATCGGTCTTGCGTCTAAATCTGATTTAGCAATGCGAAATGCTTGCTCGACATGCCAAAGATCGTGGTACCGCTTTACGATAAGCGGTGAAGGTGCTCTCTTCAAGTTGGTGTAGTATCCTTTGATTCCTTCTCGTAGTTTGTCTTGTGCTATCAATTCCTCATTGAGCGTAAGGGTTGCCTTTGTTGCTTCCATGACAAATCGTGATCTCTTTTTGGCCTTCTCAGGGTTCTGGATCTGATAGTGTGCCTTCTCAAGTTGCTTCTTTCGATCAGCACGATCCTTTGCTGCCCGAGTCTTCGAGTAATCACACACAAGGGTTCCCCACTCTGTTTTCGTTCTCGTAAAGACGTGTTCTCTCCTATGGAGTTTCTTTGCAATATACTCCAATCGATCAAGGGGGACACTCCCTGTCCGTGCACCCACAATGTAGGAGAGTCCTGCCTGGGCAATTGCAGACATAGTATCCAGGGAAAGCATGGCAGCATCGGCAACAATAGTCAGATTGGTGATCGCATATTTCTGTTGAAGGCTCTGTATCACAGGGAGCATCGTGTGACCTTCAAATACTTTTCCAGAGAACATCTCAATAGATATGGGATATCCGTCTTTGTTGACAACTAAGCCAATGACAATCTGTGGCTGTCCTGGTTTCTTCTCCTTACCATATCCAATCTTCCTGAGACCTACGGTTGTTCCTCCCTTGTTGTCTATGGTGTCTGCATCCTCCTTGAATGTTTCAAAGTACAGAGTGGTTACGTCATAAAACACGAGAGAGAAATCAAAGGCAAGGTGTTTCTTTGCGTAAGAAATTGCCGCGTTCTCAATGTGGTCTTTTTCTACGAGGATCTCTCGGAGGTGACGATACAGGCGGGTGTGACCATAGGTAATGTGGAAGTATTCCTTGAGGAGCTCTATCGATTGGAGTTTGGAACAAGGCTCAATCAGGCGCATAATGGCAAGATCTTTCAGAAGAGGGTTCAGAATCTGGGTGAATCCATTCCGTGCATAGAAGAAGGAAAAGAACTCGTATGCCGCCTGGTGACAAGCCTTGGTAAAGATAAGATCTTCAATAGCCACGAGATGTTTCGAGGTATCACCGACAAACTCAGGGAAGAGCGGAGAGGATGGATTCTGTTCCCGAATATATTGAGAAGCTAGTGCATGGAAGTAGGATAAGGACTCATCATCTATTGCACTCCCGATATGTTTCAAAACATCGGTTTTATGGTGATGTCGTTCAATCACTTGGACTGCTGTAGCACCAGAAGACGTCTTAGTGGTACGGATGCGCATCCGATTATTGTACCCTTAGTACGCATTTTTCACATTTTCCACTCAGATTGGCGCATTCCATCAAGCCGCTATTTTCTTACAAGAATAGCGGGACAAGTCAGGAGTCGAGAACTGCGGAAGAGGACAAGGTAGCAGAATAAATCTTAATGTCAAAATTGCTGGAAAGCCATCCTTCCCTACGGAAAGGTGCCCCCCTTCCAGTGGGAGGGGATCCAGCTTCCCCAAGGAAGCATGCTCATCCCTGTTTAGTGAGAAGCTTTGTTGTAAAGTGAGACGATCCGATCAGGAGATGCCTTGGACTTGAGCGCTCCTACTATCTTCCCCGTGAAGGCGCGCGGATTAGCAGTGTAGAGCTCTTTATGCTCAGCGATAAAGTTCTTGATGAGAGACGCTAATTCTTCATCTGACATCTCTTGAGGGAGATATGTTTTCATAATTCCAATCTGTTGCATATTTTCATCGTACAGATCTTGTCTTCCACCCGCTTTGAATTGTTCACATGCTTCACTGAGCTCTTTCACTTGTTTACGAATTATCGTGATCGTCTCTTCGTCTGATGGTTCCCGATGTAGCTCTATCTCCTTGTACTTTAGCTGTGATACAATAAACCTCAAGGTGTTGAGTTTAGTGGCATCACCAGCTCGTAGAGCTTGTGTCGTATCAGTTTGAATAGAGTGTATGAGAGACATAGGGAATCATTCTACCACAGATAAGAAACTTACATTTACCATCGGGAACAAACCCGATGCATTTGATATGGCTGCGCAGTTCCGTAATGAAGTACTCGCGAACAAACCACCGACTCGTACTATGGAACAGGAGATCAGGATGAATGCACTCAAGATCCGTCCCTATGCTGGTGATGTATTCCATCTGAATATGGCGAATAAACATTTTATTGACATCCTTTGGAGTATTCTTAAACTTGAAGAATATGTGGAAAAAGCCGAGAAAAAACTTCCCAAGGAGGAAGTTCGTACGTTTTACCAGCTCATGAGACAATACCGTGATAGATTCCAAGAACAGATCAATCGTGTAGACATGCGACTTCCCCATGTAAAATCACAGGGTATCGAAAATCCAGTCACTGTCGAAATCTTCCGCGATCTTGGGAAATCTCCTGGCAAACGCCGAATACATTAATTCTATGGATGCATACCCCGTTATCCTCGATGTCGAGACGAAATATACTTTCCGTCAGTTCTCTGACCCCGCGAAACTTGGCGTATCGGTAGCGGTCCTGTATGACTACAACGATAGCAACTATCACGTATTCACCGAGGATAACCTCATCGACTTATTCCCCCATCTCGAAAGAGCATCCTACGTGATAGGATACAATATCATCGGCTTCGATTTCCCCGTGCTTCAAGCATACTATCATGGCAATGTGTCTGATCTTCCGGTATTTGACATGCTTGACGACATACGCCAGACGACGGGAAGAAGATTTGGGCTGAATGATGTCGCCTCTGCCACCCTCGGGGTGAAAAAAAGCGGTCATGGACTCCAAGCGACCGAATGGTATAAAACAGGTGAAATCGATAAGATAATCCAATACTGTACCGATGATGTCAAGATCACCAAACAAGTCTTCGAGTACGGGGGTACGTACGGCTGTGTGTACATTGGCGCTCCTCCACAGCGCACTCGTATCAGCACCCACTGGGATAAATATCGCAATAGTAAACGACAACAAGAGATACACCATACCTTGCCGTTTTGATACAACTCTCTAACAATCAAGGGCGAGTATAAATTCGCCAATATTCGGCTTGCTTAGACTCAGTAACACGGCGTATTTGCACCGATCCTCCATTATCCCCACCATATTGAGAAGTGTGCGCTCGTATAGCTTCGGTTTTTTTGAATATAGTACCTGATATGTTCACCTCTCTACATTCTGCTATGTCTGGTTTTGGCACTACGATTTGGCGTTCACCCAAAGACCATGCATTCGGCCACAATTTCCGTTCATCGGGTGACATAACCACTTGCGCTAACTCTTTGATTTGGTGACGTATCCTGAATGCGTATTCTACTGCACGAGCTACTATCTTATGATCTGGATGCCCTGAGAATCCATCCTCGGGCCCGAAGGACATCATTCTTCTGTAAACGATTCCCCTCTGCTTTGCGCTGTCTATTACATGAAGCACAGCCCTCACCAAGTCACCAAACATTTCCTCAGAAAGCTCACCATCCGGAAAGTCCATTGGGTAGAGCTCCTTCATCCCGAGTATGTCCATTGCTATTCGTTCCTCTCGCAGTCTTTGATCTTTTTTAGCCTCACCACCCCGATACCCACCAGACGTTACCATAATCTGATCTACTTCTTCTCCCTCTTCAGTCATACGAGCTATCGTCCCCGCACCAGTCCAGGCGATATCATCAGGATGTGCGAAAATTGCCAGTGTTCTCTCAACAGTGCGCATAGATGTGTTAGCTACTTTTAAACAATAAAAAAACCTCCCGTTTCGGGGAGGTGTGTAATTTCTTATTGAGTTAGACTAGCAGTTCAGACACCTCCCCACGGTACAGGAGGGACAACAAGAGAGGAAATGATTTGAGGGGGAATGGTTCATTCGATAACTATTGTAACAGATTATTGTTCGGGTTCATCAAAGAATCGAGAGGAGCCTGCAGGCTCGCATCAAGTCATGTATCGTCTGTAGGGACAATTCATGAATTGTCCCTACTACAATTTTGAAATCTTGTACCCCACATATATCCCCACTAATCCTCCAATGGTGTTTCCGATGACGGAGGCCATAGAGAAAAGTGATGCACCGAAGAGGGTGGGGATATACCCCCCGACCGTCGAGCCTATGATAACTCCGATCATGATAATGGTTTTAGTAGGCATACACAAAGAATGAATAGAGCGAATCTTGTCATGGTGCCTGCCCCCGCCTGCCTCGCATATGCGCGAGCATTTCGGGCACGGCGCCTCTGGAGGGAGCCTGTCGAGAACTTTTCGATTCCCCGCCGATCCGCCAGCTGGCGGAGACGTATCAGCATCATCAAACTAGATCCCGAATCGAGTTCGGGATGACACGGACAAATCGTGTTCTGATATACATATGAGCATACCGTGTCTATCTTCCAGCATACTACAAATGACCCGCAATTGACAACGAAGCGTCAGGACGGTACACTTGAGTTACTTTTTCGGGGATTGGCGCAAGTCCAAATCGGTGGTGATGATCTTGATTACACAAGTTCGAGCCCACGAGCCGAGTACAGAAACTACAAAGTCTGTGCAAGGCATGATTCGGTGAGAATCCGAAGCCGACCGTACAGTCGGGATGAAAGAAAGAGATTTTCCCCGAATGGGGATTTTTTTATGGTTCAATCCAAACTACCCGTCCGTACGATCGGCATTGCCGCGGGTCTTGCCGCGATTTCTGCAGTTACTCAGCTTACCCATATCGGGTATCAGTCTCCACAGTTTGGTATGTGGATCGATATCGTGGCGGTGAGCTGGATCATTGCGTTTCTCATGTTCGGGCCACGCATCGCACTTACGGTGTCACTCCTTGGCGCTCTCGTGATCACATTTTTCGCTCCTGATACCTGGCTTGGCGCGAGTATGAAATGGGTCGCGACTACCCCTCTATGGGTCGTCCTTGCACTTTGGCTTCGTGCTCGACAGAAACCGCTTGAGCATTATGCGTCATTCCGTCACATCATCTTCCCGCTCATAGTGGGATTGGCCATCCGTTGTCTGGTAGTCATACCTCTGAATTACTATTATGCGATCCCCATCTGGACGGGGATGACCCCAGATCAGGCTATAGCTGCGATACCTTGGTACATCATCGCGATATTTAATATCGTGCAAGGGTGTATTGATGTAGGGCTCGCGTGGGTATTGGTATATCTATTTAAACTTTATCGTTACGCACCAAGCGGACGAAATACCCCATGACTACCTCTGGGATTCACATCGAACATGTCTCTGTGCAATACGGTGTCGGCAGGTCTGAACTCGATGATATAACGACGACTATACCTGCGGGGGCTTTTTGTGGTATCACAGGAGTGAACGGATCGGGCAAGACCACCCTTACCTACCTACTCAATGGCTTGATCCCCCATCAGATCGACGCGAAGCTCACGGGAAATGTATTGATCGATAATGTGAATACCCGGAGTAAGCCTGTCTCTTATTTTGCTCGGAAAGTGGGGCTCGTATTCCAGAACCCCGACTTTATGATCTTCAATCTCACCGTGAAAGAAGAGATAGCGTTTGGTCTCTCAAATCTTGGGATTACCGATCTAGAGGAACATATTCGTCGATCGCTTACCGCAGTTGGACTTGCAGAGTTTGAGGACCGCGATCCTCATACGCTTTCTTTGGGACAAAAACAGAAGTTAGCGATCGCCATCGTTCTAGCGATGGATACTCACTATATCGTATTGGACGAGCCTTCCGCCATGCTCGACTATCGTAGCGCGATAGAGCTGTACGACCTACTCGCTGATCTACACAAGAAGGGAAAGACCATCATAGTCGTCGAGCATGACACTGATTTCTTACTGACCTATGCAACAAGTATGATCGTATTAGAGAATGGATCGTGCGTCCTACAAGGTTCTCCTGACAAAGTATTTCAGGAGACAAGTACGTTGGTCAAGATGGGGATCAAAGTCCCGAGGAGGATCCAACATGAATAACTGGAAGGTCTTACTGGGGATGATCATCGTGGTCTGGGCAAATTATTCCATCATCGTCCTGAGGGATGTGCGACTTCTCGGCTGTATATTCGTAGGCATATACGCATTCGGATACTTCACTCAGTCGAAAAGGGTGGTGGTCCAGAGACTTCAGACGTTCGCGTTTATCGGAATTTCACTCCTTGTTTTTCAACTGCTTTTGAATCAGTCGGTGCCCATCGTGGTACGTTTCATATATGCCCTTCGTACGACATTGCAGATCGCATCCATCAGTCAGCTCATATTCTTGGTTGTGCGATATGTTTCCCCGTCTGCTCTTATCCGTTCCCTGGGGTTCCTCCCCCAGACATGGCAGCTCCTGCTTACCATGACGTTTACTTTCATCCCTGTGTTAGTGCAAGAACAGGGAAAGATACAAGTCGCACAGCGATCTCGCGGTCTAGGCCTTAGTTGGAGATCTAGGCTCATCGCGCCCATCGCCTCTTATGTACCCCTGATACATCGCATTCTTCAAAGATCAGAGACGATCGGGTTTACGCTGTTGGCTAGAGGGTTTGAAGAGGAGTGACTACACCGATTGTAGGTATTCAAGGAGCCCCTCGTGAAGTCTTTTCTTACCATCCCATAATTGTATGTTATAACCTTCAGGAATTTCAGTGATGTCTTCATCTCTAAAGTCAATCGCACGGACTGTTGGTGAAACGGCGAGACACATATGATAGTCAGTGCCTCCTTTCTTCTGACCAAATTTATCTCCCCAGATTTCAATTTCGTGTGCATGATCCAAATCGTCTTTCGTGAGTCCGACTGAGGCCATAACTTTCGCGTCTTCTAACACGTGCTTAACTACTCTTGTTTTATCTACACCAACGATCACATGATCAAGCGCGAAAACACCTCCTAACTGTGCCCTAATAGGCAGCTTGGATTCTTCATACAATTTCATTGCGTCAGCCAGTACTAGATATCGTAGATCATAGGATCCATGGTTGAGGGGTATTGATACATCGAGCTCTCTTTCTACTTTTTGTTTTTGTTCAGGAGTAAGGTTAATAGAGTTGGTAAATTCGAATGTGATTTGTGGTCCTCTATCTGCGAGCATGATACTCAGATTGTCTCCCTTTGAGTTGCGAATAAAGTCTTTTCGTGGTTGAGTTGGATACGTTTTAAGGTGGTATTTTTCTATCAAACTGTTGGTGATCTCTCTCCACCTTCGCTTTTGAACTTCGCTAAAGTGACCTTCATACAGACTATAGTATGGTTCGCTGCGTATCTCACCACCTGAGTCAAATCCCCATATTTCAGCACCCATGCAGTGGGCAACTAACACCTGATGACGGATTTCCGGCTTAAGCAAATCGACCACCCGCTCCCGTATGCTTTGGAGCCCTGCGCCTGAAATAAGAAACAGAGCGCGTCCTCCTTCTACGAATCGATTCAGTTCATGAATCATTTCAGGAGTGGCCTTTGTATAGACATCCGCGATAGTCTCATCGACATCTGACAAAGCTAGCTTAATTGATGGATTAAATGTAATTATGGGGAGCATTATAACAAAGTCAAGCAAAGCAAAATTGTCTTTAAAAGATCCTATTGGGTTGGTGATATGGAAATATGCTAGACTGAGTATTATCCATTCATTTATTCTTTATGGACAAGACTTCCTTGCAGAAGAGCAGTGATGGTGTGATATTGGTCGTAAGCTATCTAGTGTTGTTCGTGGTAAACAGCATAGTGATCTACCTCGCACACATGCTATTCCCTAGCTTGGTCGTTCTCGGTACGAGATCATTGTCACTTGTATGGGCGATCAGTCTGAGTATGGGTGTGTTGTCGCTCATCAATACTTTCGCAATACCATTGGTACGGGTATATGAAAATGAACGAAAACGCATGTTCTCGACCAATGAGTGGATGATCGCTTATTTCCTCCTTAACTTTGGTGGTGTTTGGCTTATCGCGCGAGGATCTGCACAGCTTGGGCTGGGGATTACCTCCTGGGTCGTCGCACTTGTGCTCGCGGTCGTTTTCGACCTTGTGCAGGGTGTGGTGATGATGAAATTGGAGAAAATGAGGGTATAGTATAATCCTCAACATATGACAAGGAATACCACCTCAATAGATGATCTGAGTCTAAACATCGCAGAGAGCAAGAGCTGGAAAGACTACGAGCTTCTTGATAGTGGTGATGGTCGAAAACTTGAGCGGTATGGAGATTTTCGGTTCATCCGTCCCGAATCACAAGCTCTCTGGCAGCCCCTATTGCCCGTGGCCGAGTGGGAGAAGGCAGATGGAGTGTTCCACGAATCATCCAATAAAGAGGAAAGTAAATGGAATTTGAAACAAGGACTTCCCGCTCGATGGAATATTCGGTATGGGGATCTTACGTTTCGTGTCGAGCCTACACCTTTCCGTCACTTCGGAGTGTTCCCGGAGCAAGCCTCTCATTGGGACTGGATCCGAGACCAGATCTCACACGCTCAAGAACATGTGAATGTCCTGAATCTTTTCGGATACACGGGTATAGCATCGCTTTCTGCCGCTGCAGCGGGCGCATCAGTCACCCACGTAGACGCTTCGAAAAAGTCCATCACCTGGGCACGCGAGAATCAATTGCTTTCTACGCTTCAAGATAAACCTATCCGGTGGATCGTGGACGATGCTCTGTCTTTTGTTCAACGAGAGATCAGAAGAGGTGCGAAATATCAGGGTATCATTATCGACCCGCCGAAGTATGGGAGAGGACCTAAGGGCGAGGTATGGAAACTTGAGGAGATGCTTCCGATGCTGCTTCGTGAGTGTCGGAAACTACTGGTTGATCGACCTCTTTTCCTCGTCATTACGGTATATGCAGTGAGACTTTCATCGGTGAGCTTGCACTACGCACTCCGTGAGAGTGTCGCAGATCTCGGAGGCAAGGTATCCTCCGGAGAGCTGACGATCGCCGAGACTGGAGGACGGCGTCTCTCCCCTGCTATATACTCGCGATGGAGTACACAGCGGTCACTATCTCCCGTTATTTGATTATTTCCTTGACTCTGCCAGTGATAAGATCCAGATCTTTTTCGTTGTCTTTGAATGCACAATACTTCATAGCATCCATCGCGAGGTTCAGCTGATAACATCGTATCCTCTGTTCGAAATGAGGTAAACTAACCCCTCGTGTGGCGAAAAATGCCAGTGCTTTGTTTCTGAAATCAATACCCTGCATCGAAGGATAGTAAAACTGCCATAAAATAAACATCGCAAGATCATAGAGAAAGTCTCCGTAGAAGGAGCATCCCCAGTCTATGACACCGACTATCTTGTGATTGTGCACCAAAAGGTTCATGTGCATAAGGTCATTGTGGATGAGGTGTCTATCCTCAGGGCAGAAGTCAAGTAGTTCCCCCATCTTTCGATATGCCTCTTGAAATATCCTGTAAGCGTTCTTTCTTTTAGTTAGTTTTTCTCTCCATTGGACTCGATTTGTCGGGTCTTCGTCTGTCACATGCAGTAGGTGGGTTTTCCAGCTTTCCATAGCCCCATTACCGTGTGCATCCCAACCACCATACCCTGTGGTTTTAGAAATGTCGGCAGTGCGTAGCGAATCAAAAAGTGATAAAAGCTCAGGTACTATAGCCTCCATTTCAGTCAAGTCCAGATGGTCTATCATCGTCCCTTCAATCTTTGAAGAAATCGCGAAATACCCACCAAATGCCTGACCTATCTCTTCGATCGGAGGAATGGGAAGCTGTGGGGTGGCAAACCTGGAGGCGAACTGATCCCTCCGAAAATCTTCGTCTACTTGACTAAAGCGAACAACTTTATTTTGATTAGCCACCGTGAAGAAGAAAGCCTGAGACCATTCCCCTTGGTTTGTCGGGACAACATCACTAACCCCAGACTGGAAATGATCCGTCAAAATTGTGGTGACTTCGGAGAGTGATAAGCGCATGAGAGAATAAAATTCAAGTCAAATCCATGAAAGGGTTAAAGGCGACTTCCCAAAGATACCCATCTGGATCAGCGAAATATCCCGAATATCCACCCCATGATGTTGTTTGAG
>JAYRHC010000149.1:0-1948 GCA_041907525.1 Candidatus Woesebacteria bacterium | reverse complement strand
TAATTATGAGTGGGTTATCCAAAATATCGCGCCAGCTGACCACGCGGACTGTCTCGATGAAGGGCGTGGTCCAATTATCGGAGACCCTCCCAATTCCAGCGCATACGATGGATATGTACCGCTCTGTTGCTATGAAATGGTGCGTTTGCATGATCCGGAAATGTGCGCTGGATACTGGGAAAGAAAGTATTGTCATCCTGACCAATGCGCACAGATCGACAACGCTACAGGGTGTGGGGGAGGGGGATGTCAATGTGGTGCTGGGCTGGTGTTTTGGTGTAATCAAGCAGGGTGTGATCTCCAGCCAGCGGTACCTCTCTCTACTCGACTTCATATCACAGGCGAGCCACCTACAAATACCCCTCCTGCCAGCACTCCTCCTAGTACCCCGACTCGTACCCGTACCCCGACACCGACCAGCAGCCCGACACGGACACCCACCCCAACGCCGACTCTTACAGCCACACGGACACCGACGCCGACGAGCACGATCACCCCATCTCCGACGCCATCACCCACCTCAAGTCCCTCACCGACATCAATGTATACATCGACCCCCGCTCCACCCACGAATACTCTCGCCCCTGGTCAGCCGACGTACACTCCTGCGCCCAGTATCGCCAGTACGACACTCGCTCCTGGTCAGCCGACGTACACTCCCGCTCCTCGATGTGACGGAAGCTGTGGGATCTGTGGATGGAAAGACTCTGCTGGTGCGTGCCATGCAAGTGGGGCAGTGGGTGGTAGCAGTCAGACCTGCTGTTACCATACCTGCGTGAATCAGACGTGTGTAACGATCAATGGGTATGGTGTCGACCGCTGCACACAGAATACCGAATGCACCAGTGGGGGAGCGATCGTATTGACATCCACTCCATCAAGTCCTGGAAGAAGTGTCACAAGTACTCAGACTCCACTGGTCTCTGGGTCTCCATCCAAGCCGCCCATTTCGGGAGACGCACGATGGACGCTCTTACTTCTCATACCGATATCCCTGATAATCGGAGCGATTGTCCTCTAAACTGTCAAGCCATGTGCCTTGCATAATCACGATCTCCCAGTATAATTGACAAGCTATGAAAGCCAGTATTCACCCCCAATTCTACGATGATGTCACGGTGACCTGTACGGGGTGCGGAATGTCTTTCGTCACTGGCTCGACCAAGAAAAGTATTACCGTCCATGTCTGTTCGAAGTGCCATCCATTCTATACAGGAGAGCAAAGATTCATCGATACGAAAGGAAAAGTAGAGAAATTTAAGAAGAAGATGGAGCAAGCAGAAGTGTACAAAGTGAAGCTTGATGAGAAAAAAGCGAAGAAAGCAGGAAAAGGTGTGAAGGAGACGAAATCACTGAGAGAATTGCTTGAAAATGTGTAAGATGGTTTGTAAGGTTTATAAAGTTCATAAGGTTCATAAGATGCAGAACTTTCGCGTCATTGCGATCCTGAACTTGTCGAAGGAGAAGCAATCTCATGAAACGAAAAGATTGAAATAACAAACTGTTGTCTGATTTACAAAGACTTCGGGTTTCCGCCAGCGGGCGGATGATAAAACTGAGAACATCATTATCAGTTTCCTGAACGAGTAAAATCCTATGCCAAACGCTAAAAAGGTCGCGACTGTCGACCAAATCACTAACAAACTACGCGAGAATCAGAACGTCACCCTTATCGGGTTTGAGAAGACTTCTCATATTGCTCTGGAAAATCTTCGTAAATCATTACGGAAAACAAATGCGACCATGTCTGTCGTGAAGACTTCACTTCTGGAGAAAGCGATTGAGATGGTGAAAGAGCTTGCAGATTTTAAGAGCAAGGCGCTTCCCATACGTAACTCCACCGCAGTCGTGAATATGCAAGGCGACTGGTCTGCGAGTCTGAAGGCTATCTATGATTTCGCGAAGAAAGAGACCTCCGTCTCATTCAAGATCGCATTCCTCGATAAGG
>JAYRHC010000148.1:0-3561 GCA_041907525.1 Candidatus Woesebacteria bacterium | reverse complement strand
TCCACTCCACACGCAGCGACTGTCACCACCGATAGTGCAATGCAAAAAGCGATGAACGACTATGGAGTACGACGTATCGATGTATATATCAAAGGGATCGGTCCAGGAAGAGAAGCTTCACTGCGGACGCTGAAGGTATGTGGCTGTGAAGTTGAGAAAGTGGTAGATGTGACACCGGTTCCCCATAACGGCGTACGACCACCGAAGATACGAAGGGTATAGGATGGCTTTTAAAGTTAAAGGTTTATAAAGTTAATAAGGTTATTATTGTGATCGCAAAGCTTAGTGGCAGTTTCTTAGCTGTGTCATGCTGAACTAGTTTCAGCATCTTAGCAGCAAGATCCCGAAACAAGTTCGGGATGACAAATCTGTCATTTAGTTTTTCAATGACTATATTTTTTTTGTACTATGCGTTATACAGGTCCACGAAACAGACTCGCTCGCAGACAAGGCGCTGATCTTGAGCTGAAGACATTCGGTTCGAAAAATCACAGTAGGCTTATGCGTCTGCTTACGGTGCCTCCAGGACAGCACGGCGCCAATAGACGACGCAAAACTTCTGAAATGGGTCGACAACTCCGAGAAAAACAGAAACTCAAATTTATGTTCGGAGTGAATGAGACTCAGATGGTGAATTATTTCACGAAAGCGAAGCGCACCAAGGGTAACACCGGGAAATTCCTCTGTCAGCTCCTGGAAGCTCGATTAGATAATGTATTGTATCGAGCGGGCTTCGCTCCTACACGAGCAGCTGCACGTCAGCTTATTTCTCATCATCACGTACTGCTCAATGGTAAGCTTAACTCAATCGCATCGCACCAGGTCCGTATCAATGATACGATCTCTCTACGAAAGGCAGAGACGGCTAAGATTCCGCATATCGAAACATCCCTTGCCCGACCGGACTATGTCGTGCCCTCGTGGCTCAAACGAGAGAACATGACTGTCCAGCTTATCGCTATACCTGAATACGAGACACTCGAAAAGCAACTTAATTTACGATTAATAATTGAATTTTATTCAAAATAAAGCTTATGCTTAATCCAACCTTTTATACAAAACAAACCGTGAAAACAGAAGGTGTTAATACGGTTTTCACGTTCGAACCTCTTCCTCAGAGCTTCGGTCATACTATGGGGAATGCATATCGACGTACACTCTTGTCCGCGATCCCTGGGGCTGCTATCACAGGGGTGAAGTTCGCAGGTGTAAGTCAGCTCTATACCACGATCCAAGGAGTGAAGGAATCAGTCCTCGATATCGTGATGAATCTGAAACAGGTCCGATTTAAGACTCCCAGCGAAGGTACGTTTAAAGTATCTTTTCTGGCCAAAGGCGCGGGGAAAATATTTGCAAAGGATATCGAAGGAGAAGCCGAGGTCGTGAATGGCGAAGCCTACATAGCGGAGATCACGTCAGATAAAGGGAAACTCGATGTTGAAATGATCGTAGAGGTGGGATATGGATTTAGTGCTACAGAGGAAAGAACCCCTGTGGAGACTGGGTTTACTGCCATCGATACCTCATTCTCACCGATCAGACTCGTAAACTTCTCGGTAGAAGAAGCGCGCGTCGGGAGAAAGTCGAACTTCGAACGTCTTATCCTCGAGGTGAAGACTGACGGGAGCATAACCCCCGAGGAAGCAGTGAAGAAAGTCTCAGAGATCCTTGCGGCGCAGTTTGCACATGTATTGTCTGGTAAGGATGTAGCACCTGTCGAGACAGAAGAGTCAATATCCACTAAACAAATCCATGACAATAAGTCTAAGGCACTGGAGACCATCATCGATGAGCTCAATCTCCCCTCACGAGTGATTAATGCACTCCTTCGAGAGAAGATCGAGACTGTCGCAGACCTCGTCACGCGTGGGAAGGCAGATCTGGTCGGACTGAAGGGAGTTGGAAGAAAGTCGATCGACCTTATCGAAGAAGAATTAAAGAAAATGGATGTTGAGCTTACCTAAGACACATCCTCATGTTTCCATAGTATGCGACATAAAATATCCAAAATGAAAATAAAACGGGGAAACGACGCGAATCAGATGCTTCTGAAGAAGCTCGTGAGGAATTTCGTGGTGAGTGGTTCGATGAAGACCACCATGACGAAGGCCTCATACCTGAAGTCTGCGCTTGAGTCATTGAGCCAGGACGCGCTGAAGTTTGATGAAGCGAACAAAAATATCCTCTTGGCATATTTCGGTACTCTCGCCAGAGTCATGGAGTTTGTAGAAATCGCGAAAAAAAGATCAATGAACGAAACAGGCTCGGGAATCGTAAAGATTCTCAAACTGGGGGCACGTGCGGGAGATGCGGCACCCATCGGACAAGTGATCTGGTCGAAGCAGATTGAAGAACCGAAAAAAGCCAAAACCAAATCAAAAGCAATCCAGAAATAATTATTTCATATCACATGTTACGAAATCTAACTCATTCCACCAAACCGATCTCCGCACACGATATCCAACCTGGATGGAAGCTTGTGGATGCCCAAGGCAAGGTCCTCGGCAAGGTCGCATCCGAGGTGGCGAACTACCTGCAGGGTAAACACAAGAAACACTATGTCACCAATCTTGAGACTGGAGATCATGTGATCGTTCTGAATGCGGCGGGCATCATGGTCACCGGCAGGAAAGGTATCCAAAAGACATATACGAACTATTCAGGCTACCCGGGAGGGCTGAGTAAAGAAACTTTCCAGGACATGCTGAAACGCAAACCCACTGAGGTCATCCGAAGAGCGGTCTCCGGCATGTTGCCGAAAAATAAATTACGCGATCGAAGACTCGCGAGGTTACACATATATGTCGACAGCAAACATCCATACGCTCAACATTTCGTTTCCTAATATTCCCGTTTCCCTATGGCAGAAGAAGTTAAAACACCCAAACCCAAAAAGGCAGTCAAACAAGATATAACCTACTATGAAGGTGTAGGGAGGCGAAAGACCGCCATTGCTCGAGTACGTACCTATATCCCGAAGAAAGGGGCTGTAGTGATGGGAGAAATCACTCATAAAGCGGGTGCTTTCATCGTCAACGGACAGTCTCTCGAAAAGGTATTTATCTCAAAAGCAGACCAGATCGTATGCCGCAGACCACTTCTCGTCACGGATTCCGTAGATCAATACGTGGTAATGGTCAAGGTGCTTGGTGGCGGGCTCAGCAGCCAGGTCGGAGCCATTGTGCATGGTCTGGCACGTGCCCTTGTCCAAATCCCCTCTACTGATTTGAGGCTGAAACTTCGCAGTCAAGGAATGCTCACACGAGATGCTCGTACCCGTGAACGACGGAAAGTCGGCACCGGTGGCAAGGCTCGTCGCATCAAGCAGTCTCCAAAGCGATAAAAGTACCCCCGTGGTATAATAATCCGCATGCATGTAAGGAAGATTCTTCTCGTTCTTTTTCTGCCCATCCTCATATCTGGGTTATATGTGACGCTCCTGAAAACCCTCTATACAAGCCCATTTGACAGAGAATACTTCAACGATCTCTACGATCATTCACAATATTCTATCGCTCAAAGTACTCGTCAGATCGGTGATGGTGGGGTATACCAAACGAT
>JAYRHC010000147.1:0-2571 GCA_041907525.1 Candidatus Woesebacteria bacterium | reverse complement strand
GGAGCCAAGATACGAGAACTCACGATGATGAATCAGGATCCCAAGTCCATCTATATCGATGCAGTGAATATGTTCGCTGGTTCAGATTCCTTAGTGCAAGCATTCGACGAAGGTCGAAGATCCCATACTGAGTTTACGGTCGTCTCGCGCGATCTTGAGAATATGCAGGTATCGTTACGGTCGCAGATTTTGCGATTCGGGACTTTAGTCGCATTTCGTCAGGCGGTGAAAGATGGTCAGCTGCTCGCTGAGCACTTCCTAGATTCGACGGTGACTTCGCACACTCTCGCAACACAAAAGAAGTATACGTTTAGTCTAAGATATCTAGATGGGGGAGAGATCAAGGTGTCTACCGACAATACCATCAACTTACCTTCATAGTGCGTGATCCTAACAACTCGTCGACGTTATTCCAAGAGGGCTGAATCTGATTTTTCAGGTCAACATCCAATTTCTTCGCGTAAAAACTCGTCGGACAATATGTCATCCTGCTTGCCCACCGCAGCTTTAGCGAGGATGGGAGCCAGCTTGCCCTGAGCTGAGTCGAAGGGAAGGATGAAGGACTCCTCAGACATTTCCGCTGCAGAAATTGCACGTTTCCCCTCCAAACCATAAGAACACTATTGCGTCCTTTGTTTTTAATGAAGCCAGATACCATCAGCCTCAGCCGACTCGGCGGATGCGTCGGGATGACATCAGGACGTTCGATTACCTCGAACTATTTTGACGGAACTATCGCTGGACTTGGGTCTCCCTGTCCGCGGAAAATAGGGTTCAGCTGGATATTTTGTGCAGTGACGCTGCCATCAGAGTTTTCTTGACCTGTAACCATAACTTTTTCTCCTACTTTCAAATCTGAAGGAGCTGCTGCCTGAGCTTTATTAATATTGGTTTTGTCTGAGAACAAGACAATCTTTGACGATCCATCAATTAGCTTGACGGTGATCGAATCTCTCGAGCTTTCGATAATATCTCCTGTTACTGGTCGAAAGCGCATCATGCCAGTACGATTACCAGATTGACCCGTCCCACTTCTCTGACCACCAGCCATGCCAATCCCATATTGAGAGAAACGACTAGACTGATAAGTTGTAGCGGTAGATCTTCCAATGAAAAATCCACCAACACCGACCCCGACTACCACGACTCCAACAACAATCATTTGTTTTGTTTGCATATGCGAGAACATATAATGCCGACGGGAAATTATAAGAATACAATCTGAACAATACCTGAATATTCAATCGCCTAGACTACTCATTTCGTTTCAATTTTCACCCTCCATTCGCCATTAGCTTTTTGCCATTCGCTATTAGCCATTCACCTGACCGCCCCGCCTCTTCGGCGGGCGAGCTGAATTCCTATTCATACCTTAATGCCTCAATAGGCTGCAAGTCTGCAGCCTTCTTCGCGGGATACCATCCGAACACTATGCCAATCAGACCCGAAACCCCCGTTGCCAGAAGAATAGAGGACGGTGAAATGAAAAATGTCAGATTCATAGCCTTTGTAAGAAAATAGGAAATGGTAATACCCAGTATCATACCCAACAGTCCTCCCGTGAAGGTAAGTATGATTGCTTCGATCAGGAACTGAGTGATGACTGTTTTCTTTTTCGCACCCAGAGCCTTACGCAGCCCGATCTCACGAGTACGCTCGGTGACGGTGACGAGCATAATATTCATTATCCCGATCCCCCCGACCAGAAGCGAAATGGCAGCGATACCGCTGAGCAGTGCGGTGAAGGTCCCCGTCACTTGTGATGCCGTGTTTAAGATGTCATTCTGTGAGAATATGGAGAAATCTGCCTGGAGAGGATCATCGATCTTATGTCTTGCAAGTAGAAAATATCCGATCTGATCTTGCGCTTGGGTCATAACATCTTGACTTGTCGCTTCGACTGCGATGCTGGACACATAGGATATCCCGAATAATTGTTTTTGTGCGGTGGAGAGCGGGACATAGATGATGTCATCCTGATTCTGAAAACCCGAGCCTCCTTTTGAGTTCGTAATGCCGACAATACGAAGTGCTTGTCCATTCACTCTGATCGATTTGCCGATAGGTCTTGTATCATCGGGGAAGAGATCTGTCACCACTTGTGGTCCGATGACCGCAATCTTCGCTAAGCTCTGTATGTCGCGATCAGTAATAAAAACTCCGTATGATAGAGTTACTTTGCGGACCTCTGCGTATGCAGGGTATACTCCCAGTATCTGAGTATTTGTATTATTACGCCCCGTGACCACCTGTCCTCTTCGCTGTAGTTCAGGAGACACGGAATGCACAGTCGTAATCTCGGATGATTTCGAAATTGCAAGGGCATCGTCAAGCGTGAGCGTCGTCCCGCCACCCTGTGCACCACGCACCGCCCCGACACTTTGTCCTCCTGGCATCACGGTCAACATATTCGATCCTAAAGACTCTATCTGACTTTCAATAGATTTCTGACTGGCTTGCCCGAGTGAGACGAGAGCAATGACACTGCCAATACCGATAACGATTCCAAGCACAGCAAGACCAGTCCGCATCTTGTTTACGGTTAGTGTGCCTACTGCTTCGTGGATGAGT
>JAYRHC010000146.1:0-2484 GCA_041907525.1 Candidatus Woesebacteria bacterium | reverse complement strand
CGGTAGGCGGGGAGCGTCTGCTTGGTGTCGAGAAGGGCGTTTTTTACAAACGT
This sequence comes from Candidatus Woesebacteria bacterium, assembly GCA_041907525.1. Lineage (GTDB taxonomy): Bacteria > Patescibacteriota > Microgenomatia > UBA1406 > GWC2-37-13 > JAGOLU01. The sequence continues at coordinate 2,431 of JAYRHC010000146.1, read as the reverse complement.
AATGCATGTTTTTGCGCTCGTAGCTCAGTGGATAGAGCGTCTGGTTGCGGTCCAGAAGGTCGCAGGTTCGATTCCTGCCGAGCGCACATAAATACAAAACCATCCTTTTTGGATGGTTTTTGCATATGCCAAAGAATTCCAGAAAACGGCTTATGTCCCACTCCAAAAGTTCATCATAACGCCAATGTCAAACGTATTAACCACGCCGTCGCCATTCAAATCAGAAGTAATTCCCTGACCCGCTTTAAGCCAATCCGAAACGAGTACGGTAAAGTCAGACGCAGAATAATACTGCCGAGTATGAGCTGATAATGCCGTCGATTGTGCCGATTCATCAGAACCATTATAAGAAGAAACTGCGTACATATACCCACCAGGCGAAAGATTTGAGTCCGCGTAAACAGTTGTCAAAGTATCTGTCACTCCAATCAGCTCCGTCGGACTACATCCCTGCCCTGTTGAACACCGATACACTCTATACCCTGAGAGTCCTGGATAATCAACTGGATTCCACGAAAGACGGATTTGTGTTGGCAAAGGTGAAGACGAAACAAGTCCCATTGGAACTGGCAAAAGAGACGTAACAGCATAAACAGTCAATGATTTAGCTGACTCACTATCTGGAGACAAATTATTATATGCCGTCACAGAATATCCATACGTCTGTCCCGAAATGATATTCGAACTATCAACGTACGATACCTCCGGAGAAGCAACTTCACCGATTCTCTCCATTGGACTACATCCTACACCATCACAGCGGTAAATATAGTAACCGGCAGTTATCCACCCTCCAACAACCGCATCCCACGTTAACTCCACACGAGAGGAGTCAACAGAGTACACTTCAAGGTTTTGCGGCGTACCTGATTGAAAGGTAGGTGGGGGATTATATGTGCCCTGTGCACTCACAATAGAAAAGTTCGCGATAAAGCTCGCAACAGACAAAACACCAAGAAGAACGCTTCTTAAAAGAAGAGAAAAAAAATCTCTCATAATAAAGGGGTGCTCAAAATAAACCTATGCACCACTCCAAAAACTCATCATGATACCGAGATCGCGAGTATTCACACTGTTGTCTGCATTTACATCGCCAGCAAGCCCGGAACCAGTTTTTAACCAATTCCCAACGAGCATCACAAAGTCAGTGAGTGTGTACGTCTTCACCTGAGTATTTACCGAGACAGTTGACGACTTCGCAGATTCCGAAAAACTCGGTTCTGTTCCATAAGCGGTTATTGCATATCCATACGTCCCAGAAGAAAGATTACTATCTGAATATGACGGACTTGCTATAGCTCCTACCGTCCCGATCTGTACCGTAGGCACACATCCAGATCCCGAGCATCGGTATACTTTATACCCCAACAAACCAGGATTCGATGCGGAATTCAAAGCGCTCCATGTGAGGTTAATCTGGGTTGGCGATACTGACGCCCCTGCAAGATTCTGAGGAGTGGGCATCGGAATTGGATCAGGAGGAGGTGGAAGCTGTGCGAAGGCTGGAGAAAAGGCGAACAATGAGAAAAACTGAACAAGTAGCAAGGCAATAGTAGAACCTATATTTTTTTTGTTCAATATTCGCTTCATAAAGAGAGTTGTCTTATTTGATTCAAAGGAAAGCGCTATCGAACACGAATGAGAACACTCTTCGAGGTGATATTGCCAACTTCGTCATACACCTTGAGCTGAAAGACATGGAGACCGGTCGGCGTATTAGCGGGGATATTGAACGATTTGCTCTTCGTTGTCTTCCAAAGCCCCAGAAACTCATACCGGTAGTAATCGATATCTTCGTTATCCTTCGCGTCCCACCACACTTTTTCTCCGCGCGCTTTGGAAAGAATGAGCGGAAGATCGGTAATTTCAGGATCTTTGTCATCCACAAGGATGCTGTAGGAAGCAGACTTATCAACCTCATTGCCACTCGCGTCGAGATAGCGGACAACATATTTGAATGTCCCATTCTCCCGCTCCGTCACTTTGATAGACCAATCCCCGTCAGAAGAAACCTTGGTGCTATCCTTAAGTTTTCCTTCGCGATAAATCTCCACTTTCCCGTTCTTTATATCCCCATCCGAACCCTTGAAGGTAAGCTTCGAATCGTCTGTCATGAATTTCTCGCGCTTGCCGAATCGTGCCTTCTCACCAATCACCTTGATCGGATCTCGCGAGAATTCTCCATTCCCTTTCGAAGAAGGGTCGACAACACAGGATCGTTCAATATCTGGATTGCCGCCCGAACACCCTGCAGGACTCCCCACCGAATCACGACTCTGCTTGCCACCAACACAAGCTCCCCACTCGCCATAGGAAAAGTCCGTGCAAGAAACCGTCGGCGGCACATAGGTGCAGGGCTGGCTCGATGCCGGTGGATTGCCTCCCGAGCACCCAGCAGGAACGCCAGTCACGGTACGAACCTGGGTATTAT
>JAYRHC010000145.1:0-2402 GCA_041907525.1 Candidatus Woesebacteria bacterium | reverse complement strand
CTCGCGACGTACCTTACAGATGATACCCGAAGAGCGATAACAGCACAGGTAATACAAAATATTCAATGATGCACTGATGAAACTATCAAAACAACTCAAAGAAGGCCTTAGATCATACCTCAAGGAAAGGTTCGACTCGCGTACCGTTCGTACCCAGATTATCGCACCCTATGAATTATCGCAGTCTGAAGTCGAGGAGATACGATCGAAAGTACCCCTGATCAAGGATTCAGATGTAGATGTCGTTGTCGATACGTCAATATTAGCAGGAATAATCATAAAACACGGATCCAAACTTATTGACTATTCATTAAAGTCGAAGGTTGAGTCATTGTTTGGTAATCATTGATCTAGATATGATGTGTCATGCTGTCCGCCGACTCGGTGGATCAGCATTTATGAAATTATAGATCCTGAACTAAATTCCCCGAGTTATCGGGACAAGCAGAATGACACGAATCATACGGTTTTAGTGTCATGGTGAGTCTGTCGAATCCATGACATATCATCCTTCGACAAGCTCAGGATGACACTCGAAAGCTAATAGAAAGTTTTAATTCTTATAATCTCCTATGAGCAATCAACTAATCAACCAATTTATCAAAGAATTCGAAAAAGAAATGCACCAGGAAGAGCTCCGTAAAGGTGGGGTGCTTGAAGTGGGTGTCGTAGAGGAGATAAAAGATGGTGTTATTAACGCCAGCGGGCTAGACAACGCAGGATTCGGAGAGCTTGTCACCTTCGAGACGGGTGTGAACGGGATGATCATTGATATGACTGAGACAACGGTAGGTATTGTGGTACTCGGGGAATATGAAGACATTCTCGCTGGAAGCAGGATCACTGCCACTGGCCGCACTTTATCGGTGGGTGTCGGTGATGCGCTCCTTGGAAGGGTAATAGATGCCCTAGGTAATCCAGAAGATGGCGAAGCAGCCCCGAAGACTACGAAGTACTACCCTGTGGAGAAGATCGCTCCTGGTGTTGTGAAACGGAAGAGCGTCTCTGTACCGGTGCAAACAGGGATTAAGTCAGTGGACTCGCTGGTGCCTATTGGTCGCGGACAACGTGAACTCATTATCGGAGATCGCGGTACCGGTAAGACCACGATATGTATCGATACGATCATCAATCAGAAGAATCAGAACATGATCTGTGTGTACTGTGCCATCGGTCAAAAAAATGCGAAAATCGCTGCGACTCACGAGCTTCTGAAGTCTCAAGGTGCGATGGATTATACCGTCATCGTGAAAGCGTCTGCATCTGATCCCGTAGCCATGCAATACATCGCTCCTTATAGTGCTACCGCGATCGCTGAATACTTTATGGACCAAGGAAAGGATGTCTTGGTCGTATACGATGATCTTACGAAGCATGCGTATGCATATCGACAAGTCTCACTCATTTTGCGCCGACCAGCGGGTCGTGAAGCATACCCTGGAGACGTGTTCTATCTTCACTCACGGCTTCTCGAACGATCTTGTCGACTGAATGAAGAGGCAGGAGGAGGATCTATAACTGCGCTTCCTATTATTGAAACACTCGAAAACGACATGTCGGCATATATCCCGACCAATGTCATATCGATCACTGATGGACAAATATTTCTTGAGACCGACCTTTTCAATGCTGGGATGCGTCCCGCTATCAATGTGGGAATATCTGTCTCACGTGTCGGGGGTTCTGCACAGACTAAGGCCATGAAGCAAGTCGCTGGCCGCCTCAAGCTCGATCTTGCACAATATCGTGAACTCGCTGCGTTCGCACAATTCGACTCGGATCTTGACCCGGAGACCAAGAAATTCTTGAATCGTGGGGCACGTGCGACAGAAGCGCTGAAGCAACAGAAGAACCAGCCACTCGACCTAGCCCATGAGGTCGCGATACTGTGGGCTATTGCGAATGGATATCTCGACGGTATTGAGATTTCGAAAGTAAAGGCATATGAGGAGGCACTCTTTCAGACTTGTGAGGTACAGCATAAGAAGCTTCTCTCCCGCATAAACGACAAGAAGGTATTAGAGAAACAAGATGAGGAAGAGTTGGGGAAGATAGTGTCGACAATAAGCGTCTAAATGCAATAATGATGCTTCTCGAAGCACAGCATCTAGGTATGTGTCACCCTGAGTGCCGACATCGTCGTGCATTCTCGATATAATCGGAACTTGTCGAACGGGTGACGTGTTATGGATACGACAGGCTCCCTCCAAAGGCGCCGTGCCCGCAATGCTCGCGCACATGCGAGGCAGGCGGGGGCAGGCAGCATGACAAATATCGTTAAAGCGATTAAGGTAAATTATGAACCTTCGTACAGTCCGTAAAAAAATCAAATCCGTGAAGAATGTCCGCAAGATAACGAAAGCAATGCAGCTTATCTCAGCGGTGAAGATGAAAAAGGTTGT
>JAYRHC010000144.1:0-3621 GCA_041907525.1 Candidatus Woesebacteria bacterium | reverse complement strand
ATACATTCGTTGCGTGAGGCACATATATATGCACTGATAAGTATCGTTGGATTTATTCTGTATGCACGGTCTCTCTTTTTCGATTTCACCTATTTTGATGACAACGTGCTCGTGCTCGACAACCTCCCGTTTCTTCAAGACCTGCGAAACATACTGACCGCATTCACCACAGAGGTATTCCACATTTTGCATGGTTCTGCCGCATATTACCGACCTCTTCTCACCATCTCATTCATGCCCGATGCGATCATTGGTGGGCCTGAACCGTTCATGTATCACGTTACGAATATTCTTATCCATCTTATCGCATCATGCTTGGTGTACAAACTTCTCAGAACACTTACGTATGCGAAAGATACTTCCTTCTTCGTATCACTTATATTCGTTGTTCACCCAGCTCTTACCCAAGCTGTTGCATGGATCCCTGGCAGAAATGATTCGCTCATGACTATATTCGTTCTTGCATCGTTTATTACCTTTATCCAGTACGTACATTCCAAGAAAGTTCTCCCATACGTTTTATGTCTCATTTTTTTCACCTGCGCACTATTTACGAAAGAGACAGCACTCGTCATCCCTTCCATATTTTTTCTGTATCTTATTGCGAATAGTTCTGTCAGTAATTTCATCATCATACGATTGGGGAGCGGATTTGTAGTTAGTGGAATGGTGTGGGCGATTCTTCGTCATTTTGCTCTCAAAAACCCCATCCCGATGACTACGCAGGATATGATCCAATCAGTGATGAATAATGCACCTGCGTCCATACAGCTTTTGGGGAAAGCATTCTTTCCATTGAATCTTTCGGTACTCCCCATCATCAGAGATACAACATTCGTGTGGGGTGCACTTGCTCTAGCGGTATTGACAGTGTTGTTAATCATGGAGTTTGTGTTGTATACAGAATCTCGAAACAAAAACATAAAGATGATGTTCTTCGGGCTCGCATGGTTTGTTATCTTCCTCTTTCCCTCATTCATACGACCCAATCCGACCATTGTCGCCGATTTTATCGAACATCGTCTCTACCTGCCCATCATAGGACTATTCATCTTTCTGATTGAAAGTCAGGCAGGCGCCTTACGAAAAAGAGTTTCTAAGGAGATAGTATATGGTTCAGGGATTTTCACCATCCTAGTATTTTCGATTATCACTCTTATCCATGGGAGTAATTTCTCAAACAGACTGACTTTTTGGACAAACGCAGCGGAAACATCACCTCATTCACCACTCGCACAGAGAAATCTCGGCGCCATGTATTTTCTGGAGAAGGAGTATGGCCTTGCGGAAACATATTTCAAGAAATCTCTCGCACTCAATAAAGATGAGCAGATGGCGCATAACAACTTAGGCCTCATATACATGAATCAAGGGAAGTTCGTGCAGGCTGAGCAGGAGTATAAACAGGAGCTTGCGGTGAATCCGGCATATGACAATGCTCATTTCAACCTTGGACTGCTCTACTACAGGATGGGGCGTACTCAAGAAGCCACACAGCTCTGGAGACAGACTCTCCAAATCAACCCCGAGTACACAGATGCGAAGCAGGCGCTGGAGACGATTACAAAGAGCAAACAGTAATAATCCTTCCCAAGGAGGCACCCTTACCTGACTACCCCTCCTCTTCGGAGGGCAAGCTGAGTGCCTGACTGCCTGACTTCCTGTCGACCGTCGCCCGTCGACTGATTTCTCGTCCTGTTGACTTACCTCTCATATTTTGCAATACTGATACTGGTTAATAATTATTGACTTTGTCATATGAAACAATTACATCCCAACAATGTTGGTTTCTTTTTTGGGGGTTTGATGGCGTTTTTCCACGCAGTGTGGGCGCTTCTCGTCATGGTCGGTTTCGCACAGCCGTTGCTTGACTGGATATTCTGGCTTCATTTCCTTTCGAATCCTATCCAGGTCGATATGTTCGGGCTCACTCGAGCGATCATGCTTGTGGCATTCACATTCGCAGTAGGATACGTATCTGGGTGGATAGGGGCATCTCTATGGAATATGATGCATCATTCACATAAGGCATGAAAATATACATCGCACACTCAAGTCATTTCGATTACCAAAAACATTTGTACGCTCCTTTGCAGGCATCTGAGTTGAGTAAAGAGCACACACTGGTGTTTCCACATGAAAATGCGACAGTGAGTAATTCGAAGGCTGAGATAGCATCCTCGACGATACTGATCGCTGAAGTATCTCATCCATCGACTGGGATGGGTATCGAGCTCGGATGGGCGGATGATGCGAAGATTCCCATCGTCTGCATCTACAGTGAGGGGTCTAAGCCCTCTGCATCATTGAAAGCCATAAGCGCAATATTTATCCAATACTCAGGTGCGAAAGACATGATCGACAAGATCATTACCGCGATCACTGCCGTCCGAAGTACCATGTAACCATACCTCGTATGAGTACACAAAAAACAATTTTAGTGGTAGAAGATGATCACATTCTCCTCCAGGCACTGGACAGAGTACTTACCATGCATGAATTCGCGGTAATACCATGTTTGACTGGTAAGCAAGCGCTTGACTCGCTCACAAAAACATTTAAAGTACCTGATGCTATATGCCTTGATTACTACCTTCCTGATATGAATGGGGCGGAGTTTATGGCCATTCTCAACAAAAATGAGATCTGGAAAGATATCCCTGTGGTCATACTGAGTAATTCTGATGAGGAAGAGAGCGAACGATCGACACTCGCACTCGGAGCGAAGATCTATATGCTTAAGACTCAGTACCAACTTGATGACGTCGTCACACAATTAGAAAAACTACTGTCGACTGAGGGGTAAGAGATGAATAACATTGTCATACCGATGCAAATCGGTATCTCGTTAACAAGCAAACTGGATCCGACTTTTCGCTGTGTTCCCTGTACATTCCAGTTCGTACCTTGTACACTACTTCTATGAGCTCGACATTAGTCATCGATATCGAAACAATCGGAGAGGAATGGGATGAGATCGATGATTTCACCCAAGCGAATCTTTCAAGCTGGGCACGCCGTGAGGCGAAAAATGAGGCTGAGCTTCAGCTCGCGCTCGAAATGCTCCAAGAAGGCTTAGGATTTTCTCCACTGACGGGTGAGATCGTCGCGATAGGGATGCTCGACTACGAGCGCGACAAGCGAGCAGTGTACTATCAGAATCCTGAGAGCAATGGGAAGACCGAAGAAGACGGAGTCCTCTATCAGCCACTCACCGAAGCGGAGATGCTGAATAAATTCTGGGAAGTGGCGCAGAAATATGACACATTTGTTACCTTCAACGGCTACCAGTTTGATGCTCCGTACCTCATGATCCGCGGGGCTATCCACGGGGTGCGGCCGACGGTGAATCTGCTGTCCAATAGGTACCTATCGATGCAACGAGGTGGTAAGGCACACGTCGATCTGATCGACCAACTTTCCTTCTATGGTGCGATGCGAAAAAAAGGAAGTCTTCATATGTGGACGCGAGCCTTCGGCATCTCGAGCCCGAAGTCAGAAGAGGTGAACGGGCATCAGGTGGCGGAAATGTTTAAGGAGAAAAAATATCTCGACATCGCGCGCTATAACGCAGCAGATATCAAGGCAACCGCAGACTTGTATACCAAATGGTTGCACTTT
>JAYRHC010000143.1:0-6081 GCA_041907525.1 Candidatus Woesebacteria bacterium | reverse complement strand
TGTCAGTATAAGATTTTGGGGTGCATTCAAAACAGAAAATTGTCCATTCACATTTTGGAAGAGAGCGATCTTTGGATCGAAGGACATGTCGCCGTCTTCGGTAACACCCAGAATGATAGATTTTTGAATCTTGGGTTCCAATAGTATTGGTCTTTGAACATTTTTCGGTGTCTGAACAAGTTTGAAGATTGCGCTCAGGCCTATACTATAATCTCTAGGCTCCAGTTTTCCGTTCTTATTCGATATCTCCACCCGAAAGCGTTTAGAGCTCTTTGATAGGAGAAGAAACGTATTGTGGCTAGGATCGATAGGACGTATCACATCGGCATCGATATCATATACGGTAATTAAGAAGTCTTTCTGATCGTCATATCGTATCTGCATATATACAGGATCCTTCGAGTTGGTGACACGAAACTCTGTTCCAATGTTTTTGAAATCAGGCTTCACAACAAAGTGACTAAAAGGTGGATCGAGAGAAAGACCGTACTGGTAGTCCACAGCCGATACAGTATGCGTCTTCAGGCACCACAACAAACCCAAGACGCATACAACCAACATGTGTATTGACAATTTGTGCATATGACTATATTAGAATAGGAGCATATCTGCCATCGGCATCTTTTCCTATCACACCCTCAATCTCTAGTATCGACACCACATTCATTACTCGAATAATACTCCAATTCAGCTGTATCGCAATTTCATCTGCAAATTGGGGGGCTATCGAGAGAGTTGAGTATATTTCTTGTTGTTCATTGGACAAGCGTGCTTCCACTTTCTGATGACGTACAGCATCTTGCATCCTATATTCTCCGAGAATGTCAGCACTTGAAGTCACCAATTTCGCCCCTTGTTTCAGGAGAATAAGAGGTGCCTGAGCAGTGGCTGAGGTGATCGGGCCCGGTATGGCGAATACATCCCGTCCCTGATTCGCGGCGTCTCTGGCGGTGATGAGGCTTCCTGATCGTTCGGTGCCTTCGGTGATGAGCACTCCCTTTGAAATACCCGAAACAATCCTGTTACGCACGACGAAAGAACCTCGAGTAGGCTGTGACCCAGGAGGGAATTCTGAGAGAATTGTATTCCCAGACTCTATTATGTGATCTCTGAGACCGCGATTATGAGGCGGGTATACGATATCCACACCGCACCCCAATACCGCAATGGTGCTGCCTTTGGCATCAAGCGCCGCCTGGTGGGCGATGGCATCGATACCCAAGGCGAGCCCACTCACGATCGTGACCCCTGCCTCAGCAAGCTCAAATGCTATCTGGTACGTCGTCGTTTTCCCATAGGTACTGTGTTGTCTACTTCCTACGACCGCGATATGTACCCCATCTGCATTGGTCACTGGGTGGTTATCTTTATGGAGAGCGAAAAGACAGATGGGTGGATCTGAGATCTCATGGAGTAACCGAGGGTAGAGAGGAGATAGCTGAGTGATAATAGAAATATTATTTTGTCTATACTTTTTCATGAGGGTATCTGGTTCAAATGTATCGCGGAAACGGACGAACTGGCTGGCAACCGAAACGCCCAATACTTCAATAAGCTTTTGTTCAGAGGCAATAAACGCTTCTTCCTGCCCACCGAAATGCTTCAAAAGGAGCTGATATTTGAGTGGTCCGATACCTGGTGCGAGTGAGAATCCGAGGCAATATCCTTCTGGAGAATAAGAATTCATAGGTAAGATAGACATGAGATTATACATATTTTCTTGTTACAATAGAAAGGTTCCTCAGCCGCTGTAGTTTAATGGACAGAACAAGCCCGTCCTAAGGGTTAAATGGGAGTTCGATTCTCCCTGGCGGCACATTGTCAGCTCTTAGCGAAGAGCTGTATGCGATGAGTTTAGAGATGACAATGCCCGCCTACAAACGCAGCATAAGCCGTTATTTGTCATGGTGAGCTCGTCGAACCATGCTAAGGCGCATGCTAAGTTGTGGAGGGCAAACAGACTTATATGCTAAGGCGAACGGGAAGATGCGGAGGACGACGTAATACGTAATGCATGAAGTATTATGAGTTTAGAGTTTAGAGTTTAGAGTTTAGAGTTTAGAGTTTAGAGTTTAGAAACCGTATGTCTAAAAATTATTTGCGTGTTTTCACCCTCCGTTTCATCGGGAATTTTCTCATCCTTTTCTCTCTATTCTTCATCATTAAGACATTTTCAGACCCGATACAGGCGGAGATACGCTATTTCGCCGACAATACACTGTTCCATAAAGAATATATCGTCCAGTCGGATTCGTTCGAGACAATACCCGTGAACAAAAAAGCTCCCATACCTGTTAAGAGCCAGTTGGCGAGCTTTTTCAATATTGAACAGGTAGAGACAATCCGACCTATCGATCCGAGTTTCTCCATCGTGATTCCTAAAATTGCCGCCAATGCACGTATTATCGATAATGTAAACCCTGCGGATGAGTCTGACTATTTGGAAAAGCTGAAATTTGGAGTGGCACACGCGGCTGGTACCTACTTGCCTGGACAAAACGGGCACATCTTCTTATTCGCACATTCGACGGACTATGTGTGGAATGTGAGTACGTATAACGCCGTATTCTATCTCTTGTATAAGCTTGATGAGGGGGACGAGGTAGATATATTCTTCGAGGGAAGACGCCATGTATACACAGTCACGGGGAAAAAAGTGGTCGAGCCCACTGATGTGCAGTACCTTACGAATAAGACAGAGAGTGAATACCTCACGTTGCAGACTTGCTGGCCACCTGGCACCACACTCAAACGCCTTCTGGTCTTTGCAAAGCCTAAAGTCAGCTAATACCTCCCCCCGATATATCGGACCCCTCCTTGATCAAGGAGAGGATTGAGGGGTGGTTTATTTGATTCCTATTGCGTAAAGGTCGTATGTTTTCGTTAGCGCAGAATTGAAATTGGTCAGTACCAGCACTCTCCCATCAGAAGTGACTACGAAAAAGGTCGGATCGTATGGCCCTGAGTACAACTTCTGCCTATTCATTCCATCATAATCCATAACACTAATCGAGTTCGCCTCGTCAAGAATAATATTTTTGGAATTAGGATGGAAAAGGGGATATGCGTGTTGAAGGGTGAGCTCAGCGGATGGAAGCACCAGATAATTTTTATCTTCCCTCGCATCGTATACATAGAGAGAACCTGATTGGGTAGTGCGTACATTCGGAGTCTGGTTCGCACCGATGAGTGGTTGTTCAAGTATCGGCTTCAGGGTCGCAGCTGCAGTAGCTTCATAGAGAATACGAGTCTTATCGGGTGAGATGTCGACTATTTTCGTGCTCGATGCGATAAAATCCTGTATCTTCCGATGATATCCTGCGAGTAGGGCGGTTAGATTGGTACTTTTTTGGAGTGACCATGCCTCTACGAGCGAAAGCGCAGAGTTTGTTACGTCGAGAGGGCTTGTATTGAGCTCGTTCAAACTGATAAGAAAAGCACTGTCAAAGTTAGTCGGTGATGGGTAACTCGCATCAAATTGACTCGTAAGGGGAGGGGATCCAGCACTGTACTGTGGATTGTAGAACAATATGGCCTGGTCGAAACTCGGAGAAAACAATACGCCATATTTTTCAGGCTCGATACCCGCTCCTAGGACTGCATAGTCGACAATATGAGTGAGAGAAGGAAACAGAGAGACCGCCTGAGTACGCGGATCGTAGACGAAGATACCTTCTTTGCTTTCGCTAATCTGGTCGGTCGGGAGAGGCACCTGTGGTGTGTCGGTAGGCTCATTGGGTCTGATCGCGGTGAAAATGAGTACTTTTTTTCCTTCTACTCCGAAAGGAATTGCGTGTTGTATTCCAATATTTGTTAGAGGACTCAGAGAGGCGTTTATCGGGTACAGTGTGGCGTCGACGGACTGCACGATTTCCCCTTGAATTTTGATTGTTTTTGACCAGGGAAAGTACCCATCTTTCACAATGTTAATCGTATAGGTATTCGGCTCAAGGTACAGACTGGTATCCGTGACACCTTTAAAGACATTATTCACATATATCTTCGCAGAACGAGGAGATGATGTGACAGCCACTAGACCACGAGCAGTGAGCTCGGTGTTATTCACATCAAGACGATACCCACGAGCGTACCCTATCACAAAACCGAGTACAATAATGAAAATACATGCAGTTATGACGCGATATATCATAACTAAATTATAGCATGAATACCGCGAGAGAATTCAACCACCCCTTCACCCCTCCTCGACTGAGGAGGGGATTCATCATACAATGGTGTTGACTTCTCTCGCATACTCTAGGGGAGTATATATGTATCCCTATTACCTAGTCATTTCGACTCCCCCACCACTCGTGGTGGGGGGTGGACCGTGCTCGCCATCGCTACGCTCAGGCGTTAGCAGGCGAGGAAATCCCTTTCAACATGATGGGAAAATGAGATTGAGTATAATGACCGCGATGAATGAAGCCCAATCAGCCATATTAGAACTTCTCCAAAATTATGCTCAATGCGAGTATCCCCTCAGTATCGAGCAGATACACCGCATGTTGCCAGTGAAGGTAACTGAAACAGATCTGGTCGAGCATATACAGAAAATATCATCACTTCGTCTTGTCTCCATGCACGAGACCCAACCTTGGTATACCGTCAAAGGACATGAGATAACATTCCGAAGAAGAGGAGAGAGAGGAGAGACGAGCAGGAAAAAAAGATCAATACTAGAACGTTTCCTGCAGTTTCTCTGTGTCTGTCCCTGGGTCCGTACAGTCGTATTGACTGGCAGTCTAGCTCTGGATAACGCAAAAGCAAGCGACGACATTGACCTCATGATCATTACAGCTCCAAAGACCATGTTCCTATGCCGTCTCTATGCATTTCTCCTTGCAATAATATTGGGCCTTGCAAGGAGCCGTCTCTCTGAGACGCAACGAGATGTGATATGTGTCAACATATGGATCGATGGGAGTGATCTTGTGGTACCAGCGAGCAAGATGAGCCTGTATGGTGCTAGAGAAATAGTGAATGCTCAGGTGATAGTCGACGCAAACAATATATTTGACACATTTATCGATCAGAATCGATGGATATATGAGAAACTTCCGAATTGGGAAAACCATCCAAAGAGAACAGAGTATCCTTCGACTATGCTCCCCGAGACAATCGGGACAGGCAGGACAGGCGCCGTACAGAGTACAAAGTCGATTGTACAACGACTGAATGCATTGGTGGGTCGTCTACAGCTATGGTATATGCGTCCTCATATTACGAATGAGATCGTTTCGAAGACCCAGCTGTGGTTCCATCCCAGGCTCCGAGGCTAACTTTAGGGGCATTTCCTTGGTATAATTCAGGTGAATTACTGCTGCTGAATCCCGCGAAGAGCGGGGGCAGACTCGATGCAAAGCATCGCATGAATGAGAGTATGGTCGGAGATAAGATAGGGTATATATTCGCCGCAGTGTTGGAACTGTTCAAGTCAGCAGTTTGCGATACGGAGTGAGCATTACTGCTGCTGAATCCCGCGAAGAGCGGGGGCAGACTCGATGCAAAGCATCGCATTAATGAGAGTATGGTCGGAGATAAGATAGGGTATATATTCGCCGCAGTGTTGGAACTGGCAGACAAGCACGTCTCAGAAGCGTGTGGGTAAAACCGTGTGGGTTCAACTCCCACCTGCGGCACAGTAACAATCCTATACACGATAGGCCTATGCAGCATTAGCCATTTTGGCGACTTGGTGCATAGTGAGCAATGGACCTCAATTTCTGTAAAGTAAATAGCAATCGTAGCACGCCGATGACCGTAAGAATGAGCCCTGCAACTATCACAAACCATCCAGATACTCGGATGAGATGATCTTTGACGAAATTAAGGATCGTAAGACCAGTGACGAGTAAAGTTAACGAAGTTCTTACCGTTGAATAAAACGTCCGTTCAGTTGACAGTATGGTTCTTTCGATAGCGAGTACGTCACGGAGGATAAGCTCTTGGTTTCGAAAACGATGGTAAGCATGTGTCATAAAAATCCTTGTCCGACGGATCATTGTAGTAGATCTCATTTAGTTTATCCACTTGCATCGTGTAAAATAGTTTATTTCGTCGAAAAAGGAGGTATCGCAT
>JAYRHC010000142.1:0-3924 GCA_041907525.1 Candidatus Woesebacteria bacterium | reverse complement strand
CACTCCAAGTGCAAGAGCAATTTTATGTTGAGGAATATCTTTCTTGATCATCTTCACGATTTCGATACGCCGAGCAAATTCTTCAATTTCATTTTCCGTGAATAGACCTCTCATCAGATTTTTCATAGCGCCCATTCCCCGCGTGTGGAGGAATAACTTCGATAGCGCATCGACATGCTGGGTGTTGATCTTTGACATAACAATGCAAAATTCTAAACTCTTCAGCCAGAGGCTGATCCGCCTCTGGCGGAAAACTCTTCATCCAAAGTTTGATCCGCCTCTGGCGGAAAACTCTATAAAACGTGTTTTACTTAGAATCTAGCATTTCGAATTTAGGATTTACTATCATATTCTACTAGTATACTAGTAGAATATCAATAAGCATATTGACAGTGATGGGGAAATACTCTACCATAATCATTATTGTTACAAATTAGTTTGCAACAAAACTATGGCCAAGAAAAAAGCAAAGAAGACCACAAAGAAAGTAGCCAAGAAAGGCAAGAAGAAATAACTTTGTAGTCTGGACCCTCGGCAGCTTCACTTCATTGTGATTGACCGGGGGTTTTCGTTTTATGGATGTATACTTGTGGTATGAGAAACATACAATTCTTCGTCGATTCATGCGACCCCGCAGATACTCAAAAAGCCATTAAACTTCTCGGGATGATCCATGGTCAGACCACGAACCCCACTCTCTTGAAAAAAAATCCTGATATCCAGCGATATTTAGCTCAGGGGAAGAAACTCCTATCTGCAGATCTACTGAAAATGTATAAAGATGCGATCAAATCCATAGCCACATACACTGATGGCGCTATCTCTGTCGAAGTCTATGCAGACTGGGACACCACTGCCCAAGACATGGTAAAGCAAGCAGAAAATATGCGCGACTGGGCTCGCAATATCTACATTAAATTCCCTACGATACCAGAGGGATTGAAGGCTGCTAACGAATTCACACGTGCTGGTGGTCACGTCAATATGACACTCGTATTCGACCAATCACAAGCTGCCGCTGTGTATAGCGCGACACGAAGTGCGCAGGGCGTATCGTTCATATCTCCCTTTGTCGGAAGGTGGGATGATAGAGGCTTTTTCGGACTGGACGTGATCCGTAATATCAGACAGATGTATGATGAGTTCGATGCTATTCGAGGTGTCTCGCAGTGCCATGTTGAGATATTGGCGGCTTCAATCCGCACACTTGACCAAATCCACGGAGCTATCGCCTATGGCGCCGATATCATTACTGCTCCGATATCAGCATTCCAAGCTTGGGTTGATGCCGGATCAGAAAAATCGCCAATAGCACCGATCCGACCAACGACCTTGAGACCTCTGGAGTACCAAGAATTGAAATATCAAGAGGATTTCTCCCTGTACGCAATCGACACTGATGTGGAAGGTCTCCTCCACCAAGGACTGATGAGATTTGTAAAGGACTGGAAAAGTGTAGTAGAATAACCTGCAGTTTCACTTGGTTATCATTTCTATTACCCAATGAACCATCTCATTCCTGCAGACGTTCCTCAAGAAATGCGTGCGACATATATTCAGAACCTCGACACAATCACAAAGGGTACTGGTCGTCTGTTCCTTTTCGCGGGTGATCAGAAAGTAGAGCATCTTAATAGAGATTTCTCTGGAGAGGGTATATCGGCCGAAGATGCGTCGCCTGAGCATCTGTTTGCGATCGCAGGCAAAGCGAAGATAGGCGCGTTTGCTTCGCAGCTTGGGCTTATCGCGCAATATGGGAATGATGCTCCTCATGTGCCGTATATCATCAAACTCAATTCCAAGTCAGATATCGTCAAAACAAGTCAAAAAGATCCTTACTCCGCGACATGGACATCTCTGGACATAGTGACCCGATTCCACAAGTCGAGTAGCCTGCAGATCGCAGGTGTCGGCTATACGCTATACCCGGGCAGCGAGTATGAGCCGCAGATGCTCGCCGAAGCTGCACGGCTCGTCTTCGAGGCTCACCAACGCGGACTCATCACCATACTCTGGAGCTATGCGCGAGGCAGGGCAGTGACCAATGAAAAAGATCCCCATCTTGTCGCGGGGACTGCGGGTATCGCGGCGTGTATGGGGGCGGATTTTGTGAAGGTAAATCCGCCCGAGTCAGACTCTGTGTCACCAGGGGAGGCACTGAAGGAAGCAGTACTTGCTGCGGGAAGGACCAAGGTGATATGCGCGGGCGGCAGTCGCATGGAAGAAAAGGAGTTTCTTCAGACTTTGCACGATCAGATACATATCGCGGGATGCGCGGGAAATGCGACAGGGCGGAACATCCATCAAAAATCAGTGGATGAGGCAGTGCGATTCTGTACCGCGATCCACGCGGTGACGGTGGAGAATAAGTCGGTAGACGAGGCGATGGCTCACTATACGCATTCACCGTGAGTCTGGGTATCGTGAGTCGGCCCGAAGATTCCCTCTTTCATTTATCCTCCTCTCCCCGTGCGGGGCATGCCCGGGAGAGAGGCCGAGACAGGTGATGCTTTGGTCAGACCTATGTCCTTGGCATAGATGATCTGTTCTGAGAGAGCATCTACAAACTGTGTCAGATATCCACCTCTCTCTCCTGTCGTTACTGATGTACCACAGATGTTGTCTTTGTCTGCGGTGTCTGGCATGACTCGATATTTACCCGTGCCTGTGGTGCCCAGGAGATAGGTACCCGTATCATCCGTCTCTCGAAGGTGTGTCTCGCCTGAGGAGGTATCGGTGATAAGGACGGTGATGTGAGCGAGAGGAGATTCTGTCTCGGCGTCCCATGCGCCATTCGCATTGACATCACAGAAGAGTCTGCCTCGTATCTCTGACGCGGGAGCTTTCCCATGGGTTGCTTCTACTGCCTGAAAGGTGGTGAAGTGTTTCACGTGGAAGGTGAGGGTCTTCGTTTTTGGATCATACACGATGCCTGATACGACTCCTGATGAGTCATCGAGACCATTCACCAGTACTTTAGGATCTACGAGCTCTATGTCATACATGGTAAGCGTGGCTTGGGTGTCTATGAGTGATTTGATGGTGTCTGCGTCAAGACCGATCTTACCACGCATGGCAAGGTCAAGCTTCGTACCGAGCTCCTGGAGCCATGTGATGACAGCGGGGTTCGTAAGGTCAAGAGGAGAGGCGAACTGTATCCGGCCGTAGCCGGGGCGCTCGAAGTAGAGTCCTGTGGCGGAGGAGGGATTGGGAAGCTCTCCGATATTACTCTCGACACCTTCTGATACATGGAGCGTATGGTCTACTACGACATAGATATTGGGAGTGGGAGTAGGTGAAGGAGTATGCGTAGGAGAAGGGGTAGCAGTGGGAATGGGAGTAGGGGTAGCGGTCGGTGCAGGATATTCAAAATACTGGATACGGTGGTTACTTGTATCAGCTACATATACATTACCTGATGTATCTACGGTTATACCGTATGGATTAAAAAACTGCCCATCACCTGATCCACTGCTTCCCCATGTGGCTTGGAATACACCTGATGAATTGAATTTTTGGATACGGTAATTATATGTATCAGCTACATATACATTACCTGATGTATCTACGGTTATACCTCGTGGATAATAAAACTGCCCATCACCTGATCCACTGCTTCCCCATGTGGCTTGGAATACACCTGATGAATTGAATTTTTGGATACGGTGGTTATTTGTATCAGCTACATATACATTACCTGATGTATCTACGGTTATACCTTGTGGATAATTAAACTGCCCATCACCTGATCCCTGACTTCCCCATTTGGCTTGGAATACTCCTGATGAATTGAATTTCTGGATTCGGTAATTATATGTATCAGCTACATATACATTACCTGATGTATCTACGGTTATACCGTATGGATAATAAAACTGCCCATCACCTGATCCACTGCTTCCCCATGTGGCTTGGAATACAACT
>JAYRHC010000141.1:0-4254 GCA_041907525.1 Candidatus Woesebacteria bacterium | reverse complement strand
TGGGAAAGTGATCGTGAGCAGTATCGACAAAGAAAAAGTCGATAGCTGTGCCCGACATATCGCGAATATGACCAGAGAGATCCTGCCTGGTGAGAAATTCGTCGGCACGGTAAGTAGAGTCGAAAACTATGGAGCATTCGTAGAGATCATGCCAGGGAAAAACGGGCTTATCCATGTATCACGCCTTGCGAACGGATTTATCCGTGACGCATCAGACGTCGTGAAAGTTGGCGATCAGTTCGAGGTGGAAGTCTTCGAGATCGATGAGATGGGACGGATCAATCTCCAGCCCACCACACAATTCCAAGCTCCACCCAATGGCAATGGGGGAGAGGAAGGCGGTGAACAAGGCGGAAGAGGCGGTGGATATGGTGGTGGTGGACGCGGTGGAGGCTATGGCGGCGGCGGACCACGACGCGAATATGGCGGAGGTGGTCGCGGTGGCGGTGGAGGCCGAGGAGGCTTCGGACGCCGACCAAGCAGACCACATACACACTATACGGGATGAAAATAGTCTTCAGTCGTCAGTCGTCAGTCGACAGTAGTCAGCTTGTCCACCGAAGAGGTGGGTAGGCAGTAGTCAACCAGTGGCGAATGGCCGTCATTCCGATCCGCCGTGTCATCCTGAGCTGAAAGTTTATCCTGAGCTCAGTCGAAGGAAAGGACGGCGGAGTATCCATGACATAAATCCAGATTGAGAATGTTATGTCAGTATGTGCCGATGCTTAAGTCGTCATCCCGACCCCCTGCCGATTCGGCAGGGATGGACCGTGCTCGCAATCGCTAAGCTCAAGCGTTAGCAGGCGAGGGGATCCCTCGACGGAGCCTGCACTGAGTATGGTCGAAGTGCTCTGGGTGACAGATACCCCGATACTTGCGTCGAGGAGTGTCATTTACAATGAAAGTAAAAGGAGAAATTACTCAGCATCATCAGCATTGACAGTGGAACCAGGAAAAGCTTCTCGAAAAACAGTCGCTGTTATTTGCCTTGCTCTTCCTTTGCCAGGAACGACTGAACCAAAGTCGAAAGATTTATGATAAAGATCTATATCACCGGAAGTATACTGTAATACCAAACCTGCATCAACATTAGAAGGATCATGTGCCTTCAATTGATTTGCTATATCAGTCTTATTGCCTTGCAAACCTAATGACTTAAAAAGTGTCAAATGATTATCCGCGGGATCAGTTGCTACCGTATGACCCACTCGTGCAAATTTTTGACCATCACCACCCTTCTCTAGTCTCCCTGTAATTGACATATCGGTATTTTCTCAGAGAGAGAGAGATTATTCAATAGTAAAATACTATAGGGTCTTCTTTTCGAGTGTCTATTGCACCTGATTTCTTACTCTGCTACTATTAGCCTGTGAGAAGACACAGAAAACCAAAATTAAAATTCGAAATATCCAGTAAAGTTACCCTCACAGTATTCGGACTGTTTCTCGCGGGAGCGGGTGCAGTTTTGCTGCTTTCATTTCTCCATTTCCTCTCTGGGGGAGAAGGTTCGGGGCGATTTCTCGCCCTTACGAACCAGTACCTCATGGAGAATTTCGGCGGGATATCATTCGGGCTTCCATTCCTGTTCTTCCTTCTCGCGGGTCACTGCTTCAATACGAAAAAGTTCACCCTCATACACTGGCACACGTCCACAGGTACATTTTTCTTCCTCTTGGGATCACTGGGGCTTTTCGGCGCAGGGAGCATGGGTCTCGGACTTCAGACTGCTTTGTTTGAAGGATTCACCGCACTGGGCGGTAGACTCATCTTCATTATCCTTCTGGCTGTGGGAGTCGTGCTGTTCTTCGATGTCGAACCCCAGATGGTCGTCTCGGCGATCATCGCCTTCATGAAAAGCCTAACCACCATATCACAGGCACCCGAGGAATCGAAATTGAAAGATGAATTTATCAA
Organism: Candidatus Woesebacteria bacterium; assembly: GCA_041907525.1. Classification (GTDB taxonomy): domain Bacteria; phylum Patescibacteriota; class Microgenomatia; order UBA1406; family GWC2-37-13; genus JAGOLU01. The sequence goes on along the minus strand of JAYRHC010000141.1, from coordinate 2,340 downwards.
AGACAAGAAAGCTATTCTTGCGAAAGAGGCACAGGCGAAGCTAGAGAAACAGCCATCGCTTGATGAGTTTATCTCTGATGGGAAACAAATGAAAGACAAGCAAGCGAAATTAAATGCTCTGCAGCCGAATAAGACTCCGCCACGACCGCCCGAGACGATGACCGTGAACCCGATTTCCCAGTCGCAGAAGATGATGTGGGTGCATCCACCGCTTGAGCTGCTTCAGGATGTCACATCACCAGCCGATCGAGGGGACACTCAGGCGAATGCAGCGATTATCGAGAACACTTTGCGAAGCTTCGGGATAAAAGCCCGTGTTGCAGAGGTGAATCCGGGGCCGACCGTCACCCAATATGCGCTCGAAGTGGCTGTGGGGACGAATATCTCCGAGATTGTGAAAAAATCATCCAATCTTGCTCTTGCCCTCGCATCAACCACTGGTACGGTACGCATCGAGGCCCCGATACCTGGACGCTCCCTGGTGGGGATCGAGATCCCGAACCGGAAGGCGGAGCTTGTCACCATAAAGCGTCTCCTACAGTCCAAGGTCTTCCGAGAGAGTAATGATCCGCTCCTTGTCCCACTCGGTCTGGATGTCGCGGGGGAGGCGCTCGCGGTGAGTCTTGATCGGATGCCACACGTTCTGATCGCAGGTACCACTGGCTCAGGTAAATCAGTGATGGTGAATGCATGGATCACCACCATGCTTTTCAGAGCCAAGCCGTCCGATCTGCGTCTCGTCCTCGTCGACCCGAAACAGGTCGAACTGACAGGCTATAATGGCATACCCCACCTGCTCACCGAGGTTATCACCGATCCTTCTAAAGTGGTCAACGCCCTCCGTTGGGCGGTCGCTGAGATGGAGACGCGGTACAAGATGCTGCGCCATGCAGGAGTGAAAAATATTCAAGGCTATAACCAGATCCCGAATATCGAAAAAAAGCCGTATGTGGTGTTTATCATCGATGAGCTTGCTGATCTGATGATGGTCGCCAAACCCGATATCGAGGGGCTCATCGTCCGTATCGCACAGAAAGCACGGGCTGTGGGCATCCACCTGGTACTTGCGACCCAGCGGCCTTCTGTCAACGTTATTACTGGTCTTATGAAGGCGAACATTCCTACACGCCTCGCATTCAATGTAGCTTCAGGTGTAGACTCGAAGGTAATCCTTGATACAGTCGGGGCAGAGAATCTCGTAGGCAGGGGCGACATGTTCTATAGTGCTCCCGATACTCCCCGTCCGAAGCGCATTCAGGGCCCCTTCGTATCGGAGAAAGAGCTCGGAGCTGTGGTCCATTTCATCCGTCAGAATAATCCGCTCGTACAATACACTGAGGAAGTCACTGAGACGCCGAAGGAAGAGTTCGTAGGGGGAAATGTAGGCTCTAACGGAGAAGAGCATGATCCATTTTTTAATCAAGCAGTTGACCTCATCCGTGGAGTAGACAAGGCATCCTCATCTCTGTTCCAGAGGAGATTCAAAGTCGGGTATGCGCGCGCGGCCCGTATCTTGGACGAGCTCGAGTCTGCAGGATTTGTAGGTCCAGCGGACGGGAGTAAACCTCGTACCGTGCTCATAAAAGCCAATACCGCAGCTTCAGATACTGAGTCAGTAGAGGGGTTTTAATACTATAGATGTCACAGATAAACTTGAAACGAAAGGGATCCCTCTCCGCCGATTCGGCGGATTCGGTCGGGATGACACATGAAAAGTGGCAAGTGAGATTGTTATGTCTATAAGAAGTCATCCCGACCTTTTCCACTGTCATCTCGACTCCCCGCTCAAGAATCTGAGCGGGGGCGGAGAGATCCCTTTTTGATCATGTAGCGATAAGCTCAACCCATCCAGGATTTGACCTTCGGATTAGGCTCTCCTTCTTTTCTCTCCTCCAATTCTTCAGCTGTTTTTCCCTTGAGATTGCAGATATAGGAGTAGGATACTCTTCAAAATACACGAGCTTCGTACAGTCATATTCGTCTGTAAATCCTGGGACGAGGTGATTCTTATGCTCGTATACTCTCCGCGCAATATTATTGGTCATGCCCACATATAATGTACCTGATTCGCTCGCTAGGATATAGACGACGTATGTGCCCATAGATACTTGATATCAAACGAAAGGGATCCCTCCATCCCCGCTCAGATTCTTGAGCGGGGGGTCGGGATGACACGTGTAGATAGAAAATACTCTTAGGTCCTTACATATCTTCTTACATTCTCTTCGTGTTCTTCGATCGTACGTGCGAAGTGAAGCTTACCTTCTGAGTCATTCACATAATATACATAGGGAGTCTTGGGATCGGCATTCAGCACTGCCTCGATAGCCGCTAATCCAG
>JAYRHC010000140.1:0-5444 GCA_041907525.1 Candidatus Woesebacteria bacterium | reverse complement strand
GCCACCGTAGCTCAGAGGCAGAGCACACGTTTCATAAGCGTTAGGTCAGAGGTCCGATTCCTCTCGGTGGCACCAAATCTGAACTCAGTTCGTTTCACCTGCCCGTAATGCTCTCGCATAAGCGAGGCAGGCGGGTAAGCGACAGGTCGTGGGTTCGATCCCCACCATTGGTACTCTATGAAAATAATTAGTATTCAATCACTCACGATTCCAGACGTGAAAGTCATCCGTAATGCCCGTTTTTCGGACACCCGAGGGTATTTCACTGAGGTCATACGGGGAGAAGACCTCGCGAAGATCAAAGAAATCCCGTACTTCGCCGATGTCACCTGGGCCCAAGTGAACGAGAGTTATTCTCTCGCGCATGTGGTACGCGGCCTGCATTTCCAATGGAATCCGCATCAGGGCAAGCTCATCCGAGCGACCGAAGGAAGCCTCATAGACCTCGCGCTTGATATCAGAGAAGGCTCACCAACGAAGGGAACAGTGGTCGCCTATGAGCTGCACTACGATCCAGCCGAGGCGTTTCAGGATATGGTATGGGTGCCTCCAGGATTCGCTCATGGGTTCGCCGCAGTTACAGACTGCAGAATGGAGTACCTGTGCACGAGTACGTGGAGCCCCACAAGCGAGCGTGCCATCTCTATCTTCGATCCTGAGATTGACTGGTCTCTCGTAGATCCAGATCTGAAGCGACAAATCGATACGGTTCTTCCCATCGCCCACATGGCCGATAAAGACAGGAATGGACTCACCCTTGCCCAGTGGCGTTCAAGCCCAGACCAACGGGTATTTACGGAGACACTTCCCCAATGACACGTATAGGTATCGCACCAAAAACAAAATCTCTCCTTGTTCCCGTATACAAACCCGTCGGGAAAACACCCCTTGAATGTGTGGAGCTCTATAAAGCTCGACACCTCGATCCCCATGTTACCGTGAGCTATGCAGGAAGGCTCGACCCCATGGCAGAAGGCGTGCTTCTGCTGCTTGTCGGAGATGCGAACGCCAGAAGACGAGAGTATGAACATCTGCAGAAAGAGTATGAGGTGACGGTGCTTGTCGGCTTCTCTACGGATACTGGAGATTTGATGGGGAAGACGATAGACGGCGAAAAGCGAATAGCGAATAGCGTCCTCCAGAGGAAGATGAGCCTTTGGCTCAAATGGCGAAAGGACGAGGGTTTGAGAAAGGTGACTTTAGAGGACACATTACACTCATTCGTTGGGTTAATCGAGCAGAGGTACCCAATGTACTCATCCGCGAAGGTGAAAGGCAAACCATTGTATTGGTGGGCTCGGCAGGGGAGACTGGACGAGATTGAAATACCTAATCATATGGTAAAGATAGATACTATTGAGATTGTTTCTCATCACACCATGACAGCCGAAGCACTACTGAAGTATATAGTCGAAACAGTGGGAAGTGTGAAGGGCGATTTCCGGCAGAAAGAGATTATTAAACAGTGGAAAGATACGTTAGGCATATCTATACCGTCATTGCGACCGTGCCCGCAATGCTCTCGCATAAGCGAGGCAGGCGGGGAAACGAACGATAATATGAAGCCCCGCGGAGCGGGATCCACGTTACTGTATTCCGACAAAGTCGGAAACAGTATCGGGACAATCTCATTATCATGTGGGATTGCCGCGTCGTCGCAATACTTCGCTCCTCCTCGCAATGACAAAAACTCAGAACCTCAAACCTTTAACCCCCGCCTATTTGACGAGCAAGACACAGACCTAAATGCCTTGTTTACCCTCCGTATATCTTGTGGGTCGGGGACATATATGCGCCAGCTCGTGATGGACATTGGAGAGAAACTGGGTATTCCGTTGTGTGTGTTTAGGATCAAAAGGACAAGGGTAGGAGAGTATACGATTGGTGATTGTGTTTCATAACAGATGTCAAGAGGGATTTCTCCATCCCCGCTCAGATTCTTGAGCGGGGGGTCGAAATGACGTTAGTGTTACATGTTACACGCTTGCCCCCGCCTGCCTCGCTTATGCGAGAGCATTGCGGGCACGGCGCCTCTGGAGGGTCTCGCGCTTTGTGATTATTCATACACATGCCCCGATCGCTTTTTCTGCCCACGCATCGATATTACCGAGTGCAGTATCTTCTGGGTATCCATCTATCTTGAAACTTTCGACCACGGGAGTTTTTTGTTTTTCTTTCAGGATTTCCTCGAACCGATCAACGATACCGCAGAAATGAGCATAACTACTATCGCCCAGACCAAAGACTGCAAACTTTACATCCCCAAAAGGCTCGGTATGATCCTTCAACTTCTGCATGTATACCTCTGAAGTGGGGTTTGGTTCACCATCTCCCCATGTAGAAGATCCCAGCAATACAAGCTCATACTCGTTCATCTTGGCGGGGTCAAGATCATCTTGGTTCATGAGTGTCACGTCGTGACCTTTAGATTTGAGATACTCATGCACATGTTCAGAAACCATCTGGGTATTCCCACTGAGTGTTGCGTACGCGATTAAGATTTTCATAAAAACGAAACAAAACGTAAGTTATAAAATTGGAAACAAAACATTATACATTGATTTGATGACAGTATAGGATGATTCAATGCGCACAGTCTAGACAGTATGTGGAGAATTTATCTTTCATCACGTTCTTTTCTCGAAGTTCAGCCCCATCTTCTCCTTCCTTCGCCTGCTTGTCAGTGTCACGATTCACCCATATTTGTTCACGGGTTGTTGTCGCAGTCCGTACATTCTCAGTGCCCGCAGTAAAGAATTCAAATCGTGAGTCTGGACAATCTCCTCCATCTCCGTCCTTCATTCGTCCATCGCTACACACCTGGCGCCCTACCACAGTCTCGGGCTTGGTGGGCCAGAGGTCTGGTTGATCCTTGAGTACCGCAGTCATGATGCGATTCCAGATAGGAGCAGCACCCGTCACACCAGATGCAAGCCACGGATTCATCGGAGTATTGTCATTATTCCCCACCCATACCGCTACCAGAAAGTTCGGGGAATATCCGATTGTCCAGTTATCTCTTTTTTCATCTGTCGTACCTGTTTTTACCGAAACCCCAGGGTGGTCCTTGATATTCAGTAGCGAATGAGGGCCGAAAGCGCGAGAGCGGGCATTGTCATCCAGAAGAATATGTGAGATCAGGTAGGCTGTTTCTTCAGAAACTGCCCGTTTCCCTGTCATCGCAAGATAATTGGGCATTGACAAAGGTATCTTCACATCCTTTACATAGTTTGGGTCTTCGAACTTATAGAGCACCTTACCTCGAGGATCGGTTATTTTAAGAATGGACTGCACTTTTCGTGGCTTTCCTCTGTTGGGAAATGTGGAGTATGCCTGAGCTAGCTCATACATGGGCAGCTCACCCCCTCCTAAGGTAAGCGAGAGACCATACCTACTTGGATCTTTCTGAAAAGTGTCTATGAGAAAAGCGGACGAAGAGGCGATAAAGGTATCCACGGTATTGAGCGCCATCACCTTTACGGCTATGATATTGTTCGAGTTCCCGAGTGCGAATCGTATCTGGGTGGGCCCATTAAACCCGCCTTCATAATTCCGAGGGCAATACGACCTGGTCGTCGTGGAGAAGCACGTCGCAGTATCCACCAGGACGCTCGCGGGTGTTATGATTTTCTGGTCGAGCGCTATTGCATAATTTATCGGCTTAATACTTGAGCCTGGTTGGCGATTTACTGCAGTTACTACATTGAACGACCCTGAAGGGCTCGCGAAATAGTCGGCAGACCCCACCATTGCCAGGATCTCCCCAGTAACAGGACGAGTGACGAGCGATGCAGCATTCCCTACGTTCAGTGACTTAACTTTTTCGAGCTCTTCTTTTACGATTTTCTCTGCCTCCTCCTGGATGCCGAGATCCAGAGTAGTATATATATTGAGACCACCTTTCCCTACGAGCTCATCCCCGAATTCCTCGTCTAAAATATTTTTGACATAAAACACGAAATGCGGGGCCTTTATGGAAACATGAGGAGGCTTCACGACGAGATCTGACTTTTTCGACTCATCGTATTGTTTCTGAGTAATGTATTTTTGCTCAAGCATTTTCAAAAGGACATCGTTTCTCCGTGACTTCGCAAGCTCAGGGTTCGCATACGGACTGTATTTACTCGGCGCCTGGGGAAGCCCTGCGAGAAAAGCTGCTTCGGATATCGTGAGGTCTTTCGCACTCTTCCCGAAGTACATGTTGCTTGCTTCCTCAATCCCATATGCCGACCCTCCATAGGGGATCTGGTTCAGATACATCTCAAGAATCTGATCCTTGTTGAATTTTCGCTCGACCCCGAAAGCGAGTATGATCTCTTTCACTTTCCGTATTATGGTCCGCTCGGGGGTGAGCAGAGCCTGTTTCACGAGCTGCTGGGTGATGGTAGACCCACCCTGAAGACCTTGCCGTCGGAATGTCATATCACGCATAGCACGCATCACTCCCGACAGGAGCGATATTCCAGAATGCTTATAGAAATCTTTGTCTTCTATGGCGATGGCTGCTTGTCCGACGTACTTTGGCAAACTTGCATAGCTGACTGCAGTCCTGTTTTGATCTTCGAACACTTCGTAGAGCGGTACTCCATTACGGTCATAGATATGGGAAGAAAGCGAAGTGGATTGAAAATTCCTCAGTTTATCGGGGTTGGGAAGATCTCTGAGTATATACTGATAGACTGCCCAGATACAAAGAACGGAAATAAGTGCAACAACAGTGGCGACACACGAGAGAAGTATTACTTTCTTACGGTCCATGCCGAAGAAAAAAGGTGCGCGGGTGATATCAGGGAGATAAGAGTGATGATCTCCGTGGTCTGTATGAGGTGAGAGTGGCGTGTGGGTGTGCGAGTTTGACATAGTCCAGGGAGGCATTGTAACATATTCTCAGGAGTCGGAAGGATAGGATTATAGTTGTTCAGGAAATTAGGAGTTTAGGCAATTAGACAATCGGACGATTGTGCGAGATTAAGAGTGATACCCATATTCTTTTGCACGTTGATCCATTTATTTGTATGTTATAATAACCGCTGTCTATGATCACATTACCCGACGATAAACATCAAATCATCAAAAAGTTCTCCCAACATGAGGGCGACACTGGCTCTCCAGAAGTGCAAGTAGCGCTCCTTTCTCACAAGATTCAAAAGCTCTCACAGCACCTCGATCTGAATAAAAAGGACAACCATTCACGCCGAGGACTCCTGAAGATTATCGCGAAGAGACGCCGAATACTAGGATATTTACAGAAACTTGATGAAAAACGATATCAGGGGCTCATTGATACCCTGGATATGAAAAAATGAGGCTTTGGAAGTACGGTGTTGCACGACGGACTTATTTCGCAAGAAATAACACATAAGCCCTTCGTTCAAACTTCTAAAGTCTTCAGGCGACTACACGCGCAATAAAGCAACAGAGAACGCTTGGCGACGCAACACATC
>JAYRHC010000139.1:0-3582 GCA_041907525.1 Candidatus Woesebacteria bacterium | reverse complement strand
TAAATACTGACAAGGAAGCGTTTTCCATCGATTTTCCGCTGGCACTGGGAGAAAATGTGATCACTGTATCGGCCTATCATGAAGCGGCAGTAATTCCCGTCCAGAAAAAATTGTATATTTATCGTCTCAACCCATGAAAAAGAAAATAACACAATCAAATGTCATCTTGAGTCAGTGTCATGGTGAGCCTGTCGAATCCATGACAAGTCACCCATTCGACAAGCTCAGGGTGACAATCAGAATGTGCTTGATATGTTTAAAAAATAATGGTGAGAAGATAGGGCTGGCCACTTTAATCTCTGTCTGTATTTTTTCCTTGGTACCTTTTGTGTCACATGCACAAACAGAAACAACAATCCCTTCAACTGAGACACCCATAGAAACAACCACTCCTGGTGCAGAAAGCCTAGTCGCCACAGACTCCGCTTCGACGGGGACACCGTCTGATATCCGCAAGCTCCGTGACAGACTCGCGAGCGTCGTGGCAGAGCTAAGGAAAAAGGATGAACAAGTAATCGCTGGGGAAGTCAAAAGTATTGACACCACAAATCTAGAAGTAGATACGATCTCCAGCATCGTAGAGAAGATCCAGCTCGACGATACCCTAACGAAATATTATCGCATCAGCGGTGCAGCGAAAGAAGAGATCACACAGAAAGATGTGAAGCAAGGATCCTACGTCATCGTGACGGGACTGCGGACTGAAGGGTCTTTCTCAGCCAATGAGATCTATATTGACGAACCATTCGACTCCAAGGCGGGTCGTATCACCGAGATAGATTCCAATACGAATACATTCAAACTAGAAACATTCGATAAAGAAACTCTTACTGTAGTGATCAATAAGTCTGCATACCAAGAGTATCTGAATCCGAAAACCATTGCGATAGAGCAAGGAGGATTCACGAAGATGAAGGAAGGGGACACTGCCCACGTCGTGTATGCGCTCAAGTCAATCAAAAGTCAGCCTACGACCATCACTCCTGCGCGGATACTGGTGATACCGGTGGGGTACTTCAGCAAGTAGTCGTCAGTCGACAGTCGTCAGTCGTCAGATGACGAGGCATTCAGGTGGTCAGACAATCAGGAGAATAGGCCCTCAAAAAGTTAAGGGATAAGTATAGACACCACATCCATACTACAACTGTGTCATGGTGAGCCTGTCGAATCCATGACACAAATCTAAATCAGAATGTTATGTCAATTAATGGTCCCCCAAGGCAGGATTCAGGTTGCTGTAATCTGTCTTTGACGAGGGACAAATAGCGATTAGTTCGAGGAAAAAGGAAAGTCCCCTCACCCTATCGTAAGCTGTATAGAATGAGGGGTGTGGTCGCTGTCATGAGCTAATGCTCCTGACAGCGACCGTTCGCATGGAATGTCTCCCGGCCGCACCGGGAGCACCAGGCATAAGTGCCCGTGCCCCGGATGCGCCGGAAGACGAACCGGCGTTTCATGGGTTCTCCTTTCTTCCCCCTCCAGCAATCTGCTAGGGGGAGGATGTGCTTACTAGCCGCCTTATCATCGGGTGATAAAACGACTTATAGTATTTTCTCAGAGAGAGAGAGAGAGAGCTTTGTCAAGTACTATAGGGCTTTTGGCGAAAAGGGTTCATTTCTTAGCCCACCTTGTGTATACTGTGCCTCTCATATGGTACTTAATTACTTCAAGCAATTTTTCGACTTCAACATGCGTGAATTGAAACGCATTCACGGTATCGTCGACAGCGTGAATCTTCTGGGAGGTGAGATGACCAAACTCCCGATCGAAGAGCTCACCGCCCGCACGGACAAGCTGAAGGACCTCGTCCAAAATAAAGGCATTCCTCTCGACACCATCCTCCCTGAAGCGTTCGCACTTGTGCGAGAAGCTTCGCACCGTGTCCTTGGACAGCGACATTTCGATACTCAGGTCATGGGAGGAGTTGTGCTCCACGAAGGGAAGATCGCCGAACAAAAAACGGGAGAAGGTAAGACGCTCACGGCTACACTTCCCCTCTATCTGAACGCCCTCACAGGCAAGGGAGTACACCTTGTCACGGTCAACGACTACCTCGCCCGCCGTGATGCAGGATGGATGGGAAAGCTCTTCCATACTCTCGGTATGAGCACCGCCGCGATGATCTCTGACAAATCCTTTATGTACGATCCTGACTTCACGGAGCCAGGTAGCTTCGATGAACGACTATCGCATCTGCGTCCCATCACCAGACAAGAGGCATATCAGGCGGATGTGGTGTACGGTATTAATTCTGAGTTTGGCTTCGATTACCTGCGAGATAATATGTCGGACGACCCGAGACGACTCGTCCAGAGAGGATTCCATTTCGCGATCGTCGACGAGGCCGACTCTGTACTTATCGATGAGGCGCGCACGCCTCACATCATCTCTGCGCCTGTGGAGCGCGATATCTCGAAGTATTATGAATATGCCAAACTCGTGACTATTCTCGAACCTGCCACCGATTATGTGATCGACGAGAAACTCCGCACTGCGAATCTCACTGACCAAGGGGTGAGCCGAATCGAAAAGTCACTCGGGGTGACGAATATTTATGAAAGGGATTTCGATACACTCTTCCATATAGAAGCTGCTTTGAAAGCCCAAACACTATTTAAAAAGGACAAAGATTATATCGTGAGCAATGATGAGGTCACGATCGTTGACGAATTTACGGGACGTCTCCTGCATGGAAGGAGATTCTCTGAAGGACTTCACCAGGCGATCGAAGCGAAAGAAAGAGTCGGAATCAAACAGGAGTCGAAGACCCTCGCCACAGTCTCCCTTCAGAACTATTTCCGTATGTACGAAAAACTCGCAGGAATGACAGGAACCGCCGCCACAGAAGCAGAGGAGTTCGCAAAGATTTATAAAACAGAAGTCATCGTCGTACCCACCCATCGACCCATGCGCCGTCAGGATCTCCCAGACATGATATATAAGACGGAGAATGGGAAATACAATGCAGTCGCAGATGAGATAGAGAAGCAGCATGCAGAGGGGAGACCCGTCCTTGTCGGCACTACATCGATCGAGAAAAATGAGTTCCTTTCATCACTTCTGAAGAAACGCGGAATCACCCACGAACTTCTGAACGCGAAGAATCACGAAAAAGAAGCATCCATCATTTCGAAGGCAGGCGAAAAAGGAGCGGTCACGGTCGCCACCAATATGGCAGGGAGAGGTGTCGATATTATCCTTGGGGGTGCAGATGGCAGTGCGCACGATGAAGTGGTGGGGCTAGGGGGACTTCTCGTGATCGGTACCGAACGACACGAGTCTCGTCGGATAGATAATCAGCTCCGTGGCCGATCAGGCCGTCAGGGAGACCCAGGCTCTTCACAGTTTTTCGTCTCCTTGGAGGACGATCTGATGAGGATTTTCGGCGGGGAGCAGATCAGTAAACTCATGACCTTCTTCAATTTCCCCGAGGATCAACCACTTTCTCACAATATGGTCTCGAAAGCCATCGAGTCTGCACAACAAAAGGTAGAGGGGCACAATTTCGATATCCGTAAACATCTCGTCGAATACGATGACGTACTGAACAAACAGCGAGAGATCGTCTATGGATTCAGACGG
>JAYRHC010000138.1:0-3578 GCA_041907525.1 Candidatus Woesebacteria bacterium | reverse complement strand
TCCCTTTTTCGAGAACTGTTCATAAAGTTCATAAAGTTTTTAAGGTTGTAAAAGTTTGGTTGAAAGGGATTTCTCCACCCCCGCTCAGATACTTGAGCGGGGAGTCGAAATGACTTGTTCTTTATTCATTAGTCATTATTAATTAATCATTTGTATAGCTTTGTGCGATTTTTCCGACTCATTTTACTCTCGATGCGAAAGGGTACCTACATCCGTTCAAGGTGTGTAGTATGGTTTCTCATGTCTGTGCTCATCCCCAGTCTCATCTGTATGTATTGGGTGATCGCTCTCAGGGATAACCCCCAGCTTGCGACACTCTTTAGCACCAGCAAAATCATCTCCTACTACATCACGATCGTGGTACTGAACGCACTACTCACTTCTCACATGAAGGAACACATCATGCGGGAAGATATCCAAAACGGCGGGATGTCGCGGTATTTACTCAGGCCTCAATCGTACTACTGGTACAACATCATTTTCGAAGAGATTCCCTACCGGATAATCCAGGGGATATATGGCCTTCTCATTATGGCGGTTATCGCTGTTGCGTTTCCTGGTTTTCTTACGATAGGGCATGAGAGCGGCTTGTTTATCCTTGGAGTATTGTCAGGGATCATGGGGTTTTTCATCTGCGCGAATATCGAGATCATGCTGGGACTGCTCGCGTTCTGGTTCTACGATCTGAAACTGGTGCACAATGCATATGAAGTCGTGTATATCATGCTCGGAGGTATCAATATACCCCTGTACCTATTCCCTCATTTTCTTGAACAGATCGCATACTTCACACCGTTGCCATATATGATTTATGTTCCGACACTTTTGCTGACTGGTCAAGTGGAAGGATCAGCCATCATCAGCCTGATCGCGAGACAGTTCCTATGGCTTCTTGCGACCTCGATCGCATATCGCATTCTGTGGATGAAGGGTATCCGAGTCTATACCGCCTCAGGAAGTTAAACGTATTGAAGCACTATTATTATGTGAATTCGTGTCATGGATTCGACAAGCTCACCATGACACAATGGTAGGGAAGTTTTAGAATGCGATTTATTACTTATGCACAAATATTTCAGACTATACCGTTTCCAGATACGTATCGCGATCAAGCGTCTGGTTCTTTTTCGGATAAACACGGTGGGTATGGTGCTTGCGACATCATGTTGGAGTATCCTTATCCTTTCGACGGTGTTTCTCACCACGCGCAATGTCACTTCAGTATTCGGCTATACCCCCCAGGAACTTCTCACGCTTGGAGCGATCTCGGTGATATTTCTCGGTTTTTTCCACTCAATATTCGCGAAAAATATTGAAGAGATCCCTGACATAATCAATAAAGGCAGGCTGGACAGTGTCTTACTGAGGCCTCTCGACGATCAGTATGGAGTCTCCTTCGCTCTTGTCTACCCTGCCACGATGATTCGGGTACTTATCGGCGTGGGCGCATTGGTGTATATGCATACAGTTGGCGCACTCGTCGTGCCGTCTGTCTGGAATATCCTCCTGTTTTTCACACTCCTTATGGTAAGTGAATTTCTCATCTATAGTGTGTGGTTTTTTATCGCTACTACGCTCATTTGGTTCCCTACAATGGAGAATATCGTAGAACTTCTCTATAACCTGAACGTCACTTCCCGATACCCGTACGAATTCTATCGTGAGATAGGGTTCACGGTGGCTCTTTTCACGTTCCCCTTCTCTATCGCACTGGTTATCCCCATGAAAGCTCTCATGGGTACGGTGACCATAGGTGAGGTTGGCATTCTCGTATTGTTGACGTTTGTTTTTCTATTGTTTTCCCGTAAATTTTGGAAGTGGTCTCTTCGACATTACACCAGTGCGAGCAATTAATCTCGATTAAGGTCTAATTCCTCGACGATTGTATCGTCATTTCGACTCCGTCGAAGACGGGCGGAGAAATCCCTTTCATCATAGTCCCTGTAACCTTACAGACATTAGAAACCTTACGAACATTTCTTGAAAAAGGGATCCCTCCATCCCCGCTCAGATTCTTGAGCGGGGGGTCGGGATGACCAGTTCCTCTCAGATGAAATCGAAATGACAGAGTAATGACACACAAAAATCCCCCTCACCAAATAACACGTGTTATCTGATGAGGGGGCACTACCTTCAAGAAATTATTTCATTTTGTCATAGTCTACCTTACTCACGAATTTCGTGAGGTTGCGACCATCTGACGTCTTGCCGCGGAGTGCGTATCGTACCTGCACTGTACCGGCCTTCGTCTCTCGTTTGTACTCAACCTTCTTTACATCTTTTTCGTCAAGATGCACTTCTTTGCGGAGCTTTACATCATAGAATTTGATTGCCATAGTTTAGTTTCACCTCCTTCTCTCGCTCATTGTACGCTCACTTGAGCTCAAAAGTCAAGCGTGATTGCACTGCGAGTCGTCAGTCGTCAGTCTTCAGTCGGCAGAGAACGCAAATATGTGTCTAGTGTATGAACTATAGAACTTGCTGACTAATAGTTTTGATTCTGAGTCCGTGTCATGGTGCCTGCCCCCGCCTGCCTCGCATATGCGCGAGCATTTCGGGCAAGGCGCCTCTGGAGGGAGCCTGTCGAATCCATGACACACTGGCGATAGAGCTTCAGAATGTGTCGTCTGCAGCGGGTTTGATCTAAGTTACTAGACGTCTGTGCGCTGTGTGGACATGCGGTCATTGAGGGATGCGAGCAGGTGGGTAATGTCGGTGGAGCTGCCGATATAGAGAGGTACGCGCTCATGGATCTCTGTAGGCTGGATAGCGAGGATATCTTGGGTACCGTTTGTGGCACGGCCCCCTGCCTGTGTGATAATAAACGCCATAGGATTCGCCTCGAAGAGCAGTCGGAGCTTACCGCTCGGGCTCTTGGTGTCGGGTGGATATAGGTAGATACCACCGTAGAGGAGATTGCGATGGAAGTCAGACACGAGAGAGCCGATATAGCGTGCTTTGTGAGGCTTTTTATAGCCCTGCAGGCCCTTTTTCAATGCTTCCACAAACTGCATGATGCCTGGCTGCCACGCTGCAGAATACCCCTCATTCACACTATATACTTTACCTTCCGTGGGTATCTTGAGATCGGGATGAGAAAGGATGAATTCGCCGATGGAGGGGTCGAGCGTGAAACAGTTCACCCCATGCCCTGTGGTATACACAAACACCGTACTTGATCCATAGAGTATGTACCCTGCACATACCTGCTGGGATCCTTTCTGCAGGAAATCAGCGGAAGATACCGATGTGGTATCGCTCACCTTCGCATATATCGAGAAGATCGTGCCGACACTCACATTCGCATCGATATTGGAAGATCCATCCAGGGGGTCTATGCATACGACATACTTCGCCTCGGGTGTATTTTTCGAAAAGTCCAAGATATCGTCGTTTTCTTCTGATGCGAGTGCGGCGACATGTCTGCCTCTTCTGAGGATCTTAATGAAGATGTCGTTCGCGTATTCGTCCAGCTTCTGAACCTGCTCACCTTGGACATTGATCTTACCAGTAAGACCGAGCACATCGATAAGACCCGCTTTATTGATCTCACGGGAGACGATCTTGGCACCGAAGGC
>JAYRHC010000137.1:0-7213 GCA_041907525.1 Candidatus Woesebacteria bacterium | reverse complement strand
TTGTTCAAGGAGAAGCATTTTCTTGATCTGCTCGAGATTCTCATTCATGGTGTGCTGAGCTTTTTCATATTTCTCGATTTCTTTTCGAAGCATTTCGTGGATCTCATCAATATGTTTCCGATCTTCATCCATTCTTTTTCTTGCGACTGCTTCGGCGGCTCGTTGCTGCTCCATGAAGAATTGGCTTTGTTTGACTTCTTGCTCTTTCTGGAATTCTGCGTATGTGGGTATACGGACACCACCACGGTCTGGAGATTGGGGGACATATTGCTCGTTTGACTGTGGCTGAGTAAAGCCAGTGGCTTCATTGATAAATCCTGTGGCGACATTACTGAGAGTATTTCCAACGGCACGTGCGGTATTGTAGGCTGCATCCTGGATGAAAGTACCTGGGGTAGTGCTTGCTGATCGACGCCGCACAGGAGCCTGAGAGTAAGACTTCTCGATTTCGAGCGTATTGCGATTATTGCGATGTGGATTTTTATTTCCACTGGAATGATCACTCATTTTTGCCATTCCAAATTATACTATAGGCTGTTTAAAAAGTCAATAACCTTTTGTTTTCGAAGTAAGGTCTCGTACCAGGCAAGATTGGCCTTGGCTATTTCCTTTTCCTTGTCTGTTTTCGCGCCTGCCAGTATCGCATCAAGCTCAGATTGGGTGACGAGCAGTTTCTCTTCTTCTGCGATTTTTGCGAGCACGAATTCTATTTTATACATCTCATCAGAGTCCTTGGCGAACTGTGCTTTCATGTCCTCAAGGGTCATTTGCTTTGATTCTAGATACTTGTCTAGGGTAAGTCCGACCTTACGAACATCGTCCACAAGCTGAGAAAGTTTACGATTCACTTCCTCTTGTACGAGTAATTCTGGGACTTCACACTCAGTGCTTGCAAGGAGTATGGTGAATATTTCAGAAAGCGATGCTTTGGTTTTTGCTTCCTTGGAGTCATTATCTCCTTCGGCTGTCTTGCTCTTTTTGGGTGGTTTTTGTTTGGTAGAATCCGAACCCTTCTTGTTTTCATCTTGTGCAGGTGTACTCGTATCCGATGTCTTGAGGTGAGCCTCAGAGATTTTCTTTTTATATTCTTTGAGTTTCACTTCTGGTATTTCGGCGACTTGCACGGTAAGTTTCCAAGGAGTATTTTCTTTCGCTTCGGTAAGCTCTACGGAAGGACTGGTGACAGGATTGAGCTTTTCCTTTTCTACAAGCTCTTTGTAGAGATCTGGAAGAAGATTGCGAACGACCTTCTCGTACACTTTCTGTGGATTGATATGACGGGCTGCGATATCGCGTGGAGCTTTCCCTTCTCGAAAGCCAGGGGCGATGACATGTTTGGCCATTTCATCAAACGCCTCTTCTCGCTTCGTGAGAATGGTATCCCATGCGATTTCGACGAGAAATTCCTTTGTGTGTTTGGGAAGTTGTTTCTGGGTATACGTAAACATAGTTGAACTATTGTACTATAGCATTTTGAAAATAGAGTACTGTTTGTCATCCCGAACTTGATTCGGGATCTAGTTCGTAAGATGATGATCCATCGAGTCGGAAGACAGCATGGCACATTTCTGCGATAGGTGAATTATTTTACCCACAAAAAATCCTCCGAAGCCTCTCAACCTTCGCGAGAAACCAGGAGGGATGGTTATATTGTATCACATACTATAGGTAATGCAAGAGGTATTTTTGTAGTTTATTTGTCCCTCTGTGTGGGTAGTACTGGACTTGAACCAGTGACCTTTGCAATGTCAATGCAATGCTCTACCAACTGAGCTAACTACCCATTGTCTCACACCATAAACTTGGTTCGATAATCTCTTTTCAGGTCTAATTCGCAGACGCTTGTGTTGGCTATTTGGTGTCATGGTGAGCCTGTCGAATCCATGACATTTTTGCTGGCCCACCACATCTTCCCATGCGCCCTAGTTCATTTGAACTGCGGCTTATGGAGCGAATGTAGGCGGGCATTGTCATATCTAAATTCTCTTCATTCATTAAGATATGACTATGCGAGGCCAAAGGGACTCGAACCCTCAACCTCTTCCGTGACAGGGAAGCGCTCTAACCAATTGAGCTATGACCCCAATAACAATCCGTACTTAAGACATGTTCACTTATAAAACATGAAAATGAGTGAACTCTAACCATCCTCCTTAGGCGGACAAGTCCGCCGATTCGGCGGAGAGCTATGACCCCAATACCATACAGATTATATCACAATTTCTCGTTCTCTCTAATTTGCCTTTCAACCTTCCATAATGCATCGCGTATTCTGCATTATGCGCTACAATAGAACTATGAGAATACTTTCTGGAATTAATCCATCATCAACCAGAGGACTGCATATTGGCAATTATTTCGGCATGGTGAAGCGTTTCGTAGAGCTTCAGAATACCGGGGAGTGTTATTTCTTTGTGGCGAATATGCATAGCCTAAACACGATTTACAATCCTGACGAAGTGCGGAGTAACACTCAAACTGTCTTCTTAGAGTACCTTGCCTTCGGAGTGGATCCGTTGAAATCAACGTTCTATGTCGAGTCAGATATTCCCGAAATATCGTACCTTCAAACGATACTGAATAACGTAGTGACTGTCGCAGAGCTCCAACGCATGCATGGGTACAAAGATAAACTCGCGAAAGATATCGACCCTCGGGAGCTGAATGCCGGGCTTTTCGAATACCCTGTGCTTATGGCAGCAGATATTCTCCTTTTCAACCCAGACATCATACCTGTGGGTGAGGATCAGTCGCAACATGTGGAGATAGCTCGAGAAATCGCTCGGACATTTAATAATCGATATGGCACCATCTTGAAAGTCCCTGAATTGAGGGTCTATAAGGAGACTGCTCGTATCATAGGAACTGACGGTCAACGGAAGATGAGCAAGTCTCTGGGGAATGATCTACCAGTCTTCGCAGATGAATCAGTGGTATACAAACAGATCATGGGTATCACCACAGATCCCGCCCGTATCAGGCCTACCGATCCTGGAGATCCGAAGAAAAATATTTGTTTCTCATATCTTCGATTGTTAGAGTTTGACCCTAAACAGGCGGAAGAATACGAAGAGCGCTATAGAAGTGGTACGGTGGGGGATGTAGAAATTAAAAAAGTATTCTATGAGCATTTTCTGCAGTATTTCCAGCCTTTCCGTAAGCGAAAAAGCGAGCTCGAGAAAGACCAGAAAGGGGTCATAAAACTGAGAGAAATCGGAAGCGAAAAAGCACGAACAGTTGCCGCTCTGACAATCCGAAACATTAGGCAAGCGTGTGGTATCTAGCTCCATGAGAGTTCGCTCTCGTACACGATGATTGACAGGATATGCAACCCATCGTATGATATGAAGGTAATGGTCACATTCGAGATTTCCGCACAATGCACTATCCCTGCTTAAGACAGGGGTTTGTTTTGTGAGAAACGCAAAAAAAAACAAGCCCCGCAAAAAGCGGGGTTTTTTAAAACTATGAAATTCACCAGTCTGAACAAAAAATCACCACCGGTAAGTTTTGAAGAAGCTATCTTCCTTGGTCTTGCCCCTGATGGGGGGATGTATGTGCCCGAGCATATACCACAGTTCACAAAAAATGAACTCGAGCAGATTCCCCATATGACTCTCCATGATATTGCCACGCTTACCCTACAGAAATGGCTCCATGATGAGCTTACCAAAAGTGAAATAGAAGATATCGTACATAAAGCGATTTCATTCCCCATACCTCTTATAGAGGTGGGGGGATATAAAGTGCTGGAGCTTTTCCATGGACCTACCATGTCATTTAAAGACATAGCAGCAAAGATTCTGGCGCATACGATGAAAACTTTCATGCGCAAGAAAAAACGTGCGATAAAGCTTTTGATGGCTACGTCTGGAGATACAGGAATAGCGGTAGGTCATAGCTATGCAGATATTGAAGATGCGAGAGCCATTCTCCTATTTTCAAAAGAATTGAAAAATAGACTGAAACGAGAACAATTACTTCGAATCGGAGATAATGTACTGGCGATCGAGTTGGACGGTTCCTACGCAGACTGCCATAGAATGGTGCGTCAGGCCTTCGCTGATCGCGACCTCGATAAACTGGGTATTACTTCAGCTAATTCTATAAATATAGGAAGACTACTTCCTCAGATTGTCTACTTCGTGTATCTCTATGCACTGATGTATCCTAGCACCGCCACTCTCGTAATACCCACAAATAATTTCGGGAACTCTACGACAGCACTTCTTGCCCAGCTCATGGGAATACCGTTCGACAAGATCGTGCTCGCAACCCCAGAAGAGAATTTCGTAAGTAAATATGCTCTTTCGGGTCGGTATAACGGGCACAATTATTCACCCGATCAGATCACACTGATTGAGCATAAAAATTTTTCGAATTTCCCCCGAATCCTTCACTTCTGCGGGTATTCTCACAAACGATTTCGAGAGCTTTTCGATGCGTATAGTGTCGGTGATTCGAAGACAGTTCATATGATGCACGCGGTGTGGCATGAGTACAACTATCTGATCGAGCCAGGGGTGGCGCGTGCCTGGGTCGTCGCAGACGCGATTGCGACGAGAGATAAGAATATAGTTATTGTGACAACCTCTTCACCCCAGAAATTTGCGGAAGAAATACATAGACGCGCAGGTATTCATGTGGACGATCATTCAGTCTTAGCTCATTGGAGAAAGAAAAAATCGAGGGTGATGACAATCCCCAATGATTATGCTATCTTTAAGTCCTTGGTAATCAAGGAATTCTCAAGTAAAGGGTAGATAAATGTGTCATCCTGATTTTATTTCAGGATCTTTTGATCTGATTGATGCTGATCCACCGAGTCGGCGGACAGCATGACACATTAGTCTTGTAGCGAAATAATTAGACGTTTGTCATCTCGACTCCTCAAGCGTTAGCGCGGGGGTGGAGAGATCCCTTTTCTAAGGACTCATAAATGTATATGGTTGACTCCTCCGATCTTTCAAATCTCCGCCACAGCTGTGCTCACCTGCTCGCTGCCGCAGTGACCACGCTCTGGCCAGACGCTCTACCAACCATCGGACCTGCGACTGACGAGGGGTTTTATTATGATTTCGACCTCGGTGATACAAAGATCTCTGAGAACGATTTCAAAAAAATAGAGAACGAAATGAAAAAGATCGTGAAACAATGGAAGGACTTTAAGCGGAAAGAAGTATCTGCTGATGAGGCCAAAAAGTTATTTGCTCATAATAAATACAAGATCGAACTTATCGGTGAATTTGAAGAAAACAACAAGAAAGCGAAAATTGAATCTACGGCTTCTCAGCCCCAACCTATCACTATTTATACGTCAGGTGACTTTACAGACCTCTGTCGTGGAGGACATGTCGACGAGCCCAATAAGCGTATTGCATTTTTTAAGCTCATGTCAGTCGCAGGTGCATATTGGCGAGGGAGCGAGAAGAATACCATGTTGACTCGGGTCTATGGGACCGCATTTCCGACACAGAAGGAGCTTGATGACTATCTCACGATGCTCTCGGAGGCGAAGAAACGAGATCACAAAAAAATCGGCAAAGAACTTGGATTGTTTACCTTTAGTGATCTAGTCGGTCAGGGTCTTCCCCTGTGGACACCGAAGGGAACTCTGATACGCGATCTTCTGAACGATTTTGTGTGGGAGCTTCGGAAATCTCGTGGCTACGAACGGGTATGCATCCCCCACATTGCAAAGCGAGAACTCTATGAAAAAAGTGGACACTGGGCGAAGTTTTCGAACGAACTTTTTAAGATAAAGACTCGAGAGGGACATGATTTTGTCATGAAGCCGATGAACTGTCCCCACCATACTCAGATATTTAACAGTGCCCCCCGAAGCTACAAGGATATGCCCCAACGGTATGCGGAGACGACCATGGTCTATCGGGACGAACAATCAGGGGAGCTTTCTGGACTCTCGAGGGTGCGCTCAGTCACTCAAGATGATGCACACGTGTTCTGCCGGAAGAGTCAGGTGAAGGAGGAGTTTATCCGCATTTGGGATATCGTACAGTCTTTCTATGGCGTATTTGGTTTTGCGCTGAAGGTGAGACTTTCCTTCCACGACCCCGATACATTCGAAGCATACCTGGGGACTCCTGAGCTCTGGCAAGAAGCTGAGGAGTCGATCGAGAGTATCGCGAAAGAGAAGAATGCAGACTATCATGTGGCGAAAGGAGAGGCTGCATTCTATGGACCGAAGATGGACTTTATGACGAAAGATTCGCTCGGCCGAGAATGGCAAGTGGCCACTATACAACTTGATGTGAACATGCCCGAGCGGTTCGATCTGTACTGTGTGAACGAGAAAGGAGAGCATGAGCGCATCATCATGCTCCACGCTGCGATTATGGGCTCTATCGAGCGCTTCGCTTCGGTGCTTATCGAGCATCTCGCAGGGGCTTTCCCCCTATGGCTTGCGCCTGTACAGGTGGCGCTGCTACCTATTGGTGAGAAACACGCTGAGTTTGCGCAGAACATCCAAGCCATGATGCGAGCTAAGGGAATTCGGACTGTGCTTGATACCGATGGCAAAAGTATCGGGGCGAAGATCCGCCACCAAACATTGCAAAAGGTACCGTATATGGGTATAATGGGCGACAAAGAAGTGGAAGGAAACCTCATAGCGATACGCACTCGGGAGGGCAAGGATCTTGGAACCGTGAATATCAGTACATTTATTCAACAATTAATTTCTGACATTGAGAATCGTACCTAGAAGACACTTCCAGCGTGCACCACGCAAGTACTACACAACCAATTTCCGCATCGAGGCTCCTGAGCTTCGTGTCATTGACGCCCAGGGCGCACAGATCGGAGTATTATCGAAACAAGATGCATTGCAGAAAGCCCAAGAACTCAGTCTTGATCTTGTCCTCATATCTGCACACGCGAAGCCTCCTGTCGCGAAACTTATTGATTTTAAGAAGTTCCTGTATCAGGAATCTAAGAAGGAAAAAGAGGCGAAGAAAGGGGTAAAAAAGAGCACAGTAAAGGATATTCCCATCTCTCTCTTTATGGGGGAAGCAGACCAGAATAGGCTCATTGCGAAGACGAAAGACTTTCTCAGCGAAGGGAACCAGGTGCGGATCAATATGAAGCTTGTCGGTCGTGAAATGGGACGAATACCTATGGCGGTCGATCATATGCGGAAGTTTATCCTTGCACTCGGGGATGTGAACGTCTCCAAAGAGCCTCGTCTTGAGGC
>JAYRHC010000136.1:0-9870 GCA_041907525.1 Candidatus Woesebacteria bacterium | reverse complement strand
TTCCTAAAAGACACTTTATGAAACACCTCATAGAATCAGAGTGGAGATTTAACCATAGGGGGAGGTTAGAGCAACGATTAAAGTATCTATTGAGAAAAGCCTATAGTTCACAAATTCGTTAGCAGTTATGGTCTAGACCCTTTCCTATTGTGTCAAGAGTAATGCCATATGGGTAATATAATTGTCCGTTGCCCGTACCTTGTGTACCCCATTGGGTCAGGTAATTTCCTGAGTAATCGAATTTTTGGATGCGATGGTTACCCACATCAACCACGTAGACATTCCCTGAGGTGTCAATAGTGATACCTCGAGGGGAGTCAAATTGTCCGTTGCCCGTACCTTGTGTACCCCATTGGGTCAGGTAATTTCCTGAGTAATCGAATTTTTGGATGCGATGGTTATTGGTGTCAGCGACATAGATATTGTCGGAGTGATCAACTGTAACACCGGATGGGCTAGTGAGTATGCCAGCGCCAGGGTGGCCGTCAGTAGACCACTGAGATGTATACTCATATCCTCCCGCAACAGAGTATACTTGTATTCGATTGTTATTTGTGTCAGCGACCAAAACGTTTCCTGATACATCCGTCGTAAGACCTCTTGCACTGTTTAATTGGCCATTTTGAGATCCATAGCTTCCCCAGGAATTTACTATGTTACCTGAAGTATCATATTGTACAACACGATTATTGTGGTAATCAGACACAAATATTCTATTGGGAGCTAAGTAGCTTATTGCAATTGGACCATTTAAAGAACCATTAGTCCACTTTGACACAAAGTTCCCATCGAGTGTGAATTGTTGAATCCGACCACCTGAAATGCCGAAATTCCCATCAGTAATATAAATGTAACTGGTACCATCAGTTACTAAACCTCCATTAGTGTTAAATTCACCATCTCCAGTACCCCCACCAAATGTTCCCCATCTTGTTAAATAAGTACCCGATGAACTATATTTTTTAACCTGTCTCGCATTTGAATCTGATACATACACGTTATTTGCGTCGTCCGCCGCTATATATTCTGGATCATAGAATTGATAATCACCCCCTCCCCAACTTCCCCATTTTGAAATAAACGATCCACTCGAGGTAAATTTTTGAACCCGGTAATTTTGTGAATCAGTAATATAAATGTTGTTTGACTGGTCTATGGCGATTCCGGAAGGGTATGCAAATTGGTCGTCCCCACTTCCCAATGAGCCCCACTGAAGATTGTAAGTACCATCGCTATTGAATTTTTGGATTCGACGATTATTGGTGTCTACTACGTAAATGTATCCGCTCATATCAACCGCAATATCGTTAGGATGATCCAGTTGTCCATTCCCCGTCCCTGATGATCCGAAACTAAATGAATGTTGATAGTTACCAATGCTCGGATTGAAGTTGAACTTTTGTATCCGTCGATTACCCGTATCAACCACCAAAACATTTCCTGGCGAGTCTACAACAACTCCTCGTGGTGACATAAACTCACCGTTCCCAGTTCCCTGTGCTCCCAATTTGGATATATAGTCTCCTGATGAGTCGAATTTCTGGATACGATTGTTTCCAGTATCTGTCACATAGATATTTCCCGAGGAGTCGATGGTGAGACCATAGGGATAGTAAAATTGTCCGTTATCCGAACCTGGTGTTCCCCATTGCATAAGATAGTTCCCTGATGAATCAAGCTTCTGAATTCGGTTATTATCCCTCTCTGACACATATATATTACCCGAGAGATCGATTGCTATGCCTCGAGGTGATATGAATTGTCCATTGCCTGAGCCGAAGCTATCCCATTTGTCCAGGAAGTTTCCCGTGGAGTCGAATTTCTGGATACGATTGTTTCCAGTATCTGTCACATAAAAATTATCTAAAGAATCGAAGGTTATATCAGAAGGATTGGTAAATTGTCCATTGCCCGTGCCAAGACCACCCCACTGAGAGAGGTAGTTTCCTGAGGAATCAAATTTCTGAACGCGATTATTGTCACTATCCACTATATAAATATTCCCCGAGGGGTCAATGGTGATCCCTCGAGGGTTGGTTAACTTCCCATCTCCCGTACCTGATGATCCCCACTGAGTTAGATAATTTCCTAAGGAATCGAATTTCATAATACGACTATTGTGGCTATCGACTACATAGATGTTGCCGTCACTGTCTACTGCTACGTCACTAGGCGTGCTGTTGACGAGCGCCTCTCTTCCGATTTTTTGTGCGAATATGGGAGGTGACGTTTGGTTAGGGGTACACATAGGGACAGGAGTGCTTGTAGGTGTGACCGAAGTTGTGGGCGCAACCGTGGGACTCCCACCCCCGATCATACCCATAACGTAGGTAAGGCAGGCTGTGGCAATATAGCCCGAAGCCATCTCAGAGCAGACAGTGTCGTCAGGGCTCATGATGGCGGTGTCAGCAGTCTGCACCTGAATATGCATTGTAAGTGTACCTGGCTCTGTGAAGCGGTATTCG
The DNA here is from genome assembly GCA_041907525.1 of Candidatus Woesebacteria bacterium. Taxonomy (GTDB): domain Bacteria; phylum Patescibacteriota; class Microgenomatia; order UBA1406; family GWC2-37-13; genus JAGOLU01. The sequence continues at coordinate 7,405 of JAYRHC010000136.1, read as the reverse complement.
ATATATCCTTTCGAAAATCCTCCCTCGTACTCTTCCCCATTGGTAATGGTGCACAGGTCTGCTGCGGTGCTTGGATCGCAATATCCTCCCACTATGAGTAGTTTTTCATTTGCAGGACTAGTGCCAGGATGATGGACTCCTGCGTCCCCATTTTGAAGATACCAAAACGGATCCTCAATTTCCTGATTGAAAGCAAAGGGATAGCCATCTTGACCAGGGGTTCCATATACCCAATCCTCTGGCGCGGTGATGGTATAGTCGATATAAAACGGTTCGTCGGAAAATATCCCTGATTCTTCTCCATATGGAGATACTGGCACAGCCTGTCGTATAGCCGCACTTGCATGCACTAGGTGTGAGTTGCCATTCATCACACACCACGCCAGTCCCGCAGAAACGAGGGAGTATCGGAGTGATTTACTTATTCGTTTTGTTGTCATACACTACACCAATATGCGAGACGAAACCCGCGCACTAATAGTAAGTATCTTCGATGATGTTGTCAAGGTTATATCTCTACTCCAAGAAAAGTACAGTATCGCGCCCGATAACACGCCCTTACTTTTTGGGAGTACGGCGCTTTTCTATCATTTACATATATTGGGAGAGATTCACATGCCGCGTCGGTTAGAGGACATGCTCGAATTACGTCTACGAACTTCAAAAAAGGATATCGATGTGGGGTATCGGTCGCCGATCTCGGGCATGTCTCGGAAACAGTCTATCGTGGTTGGGTCACACTCGCATTTTGTAGACATTAGTTTCAATCATGTTGAGCTTCCCCCTCCCTACTTCATCTACGACCACGTGCAAAAAGAAGGGGTTACTCTTCGCATCCAGAATCCACTTCAGCTATATTGTGGACGGTTGCTAGCTTTTTGTGAGAGACAGAAGTCAAGCCCCATTCTACGCATTAGGGATAAGAAGCTCACACTCGACCCGAACCATAAGATGCTTATTGACGTTGAGCTCTTGGAATATGGTATCGCGAAACGATATGGCAAGCAGCCTGGTGATGAGCTCGCTCAGTTTCTCAATGTGGTTTGGCATGACTACTATGATTTCATAAAGGCACTGAGAGAAAAGCAAATACAGAATCTGGTGCGGAACACCATCCGTAATATGAGATCACGCTACCCTTCGTTCACGAAACGACAGATCGCTCAACTTTTCTCTGCCATGCAGAGGGACCTACAGCAAAAATTGATGCCCGAGGGAAGGGCTGTTCGTGAATTCATTTTGGAAGATCTTCGGGTGCTCGCGGAGGGTAAGACCGTCTCTCTCACCCAGATTTAGCTATGCACTACTTCAGCCTCATGCGAGACATGGATACGTAGATTCTAAAAGAAATAACCTTCTGACACGTCATGATATGGCAGATATATGACTTCCGTTGTGTGGACTTGGTCTATCATCTTATGACCTTTGTGAATTACAAAAGCCTTTTGTGGTTTATATGTTGAAATAAAACTTCTAAGCGATCGGGTGATCTCGGGTTTCTCAAGATCTTTGTATTTAACCTCAATAGGGGTCACGGCAAGTCCTTTCTGTACTACAAAGTCGACCTCAGCACTGTCCCGAGACCTCCAAAAATGGATATCAGAAAGAGAAATCGTCGACTGCCTCAGTAAGTTGAATACTAAGTTTTCAAAAAGATGCCCACTCATTGACGAAGGAAGTGATAGAGTGCCGAAGAGACCGAGTAAATAATTGCGGAGTCCCTGATCGTAGAAATAATAGATGGGGGCTTTGGTGATTTCTTTTCTGACGTTGGTATAGTAGGGTGTCACCTTATGGAGAACAAAGGTCTTTTCCAAATACCAAAGATAAGAATTTACTGTCTTGCTCGATATACCTAATGTAGAGGATAGTTCCGAAACGTTGGCTATCTCACCGATCTGGGAAGCAATCATCTTGAGAAGCGCTGTAAAGGCCTGTTGTTTTTCAACACCGAGTAGGTTACGAATGTCCTTTTCGACATAGCTTTCGAAAATCTCCCGCATTATCATGTTCTTTCTTTCGATATTTTCTGCCAATACAACCTTCGGATATCCTCCGAAGGTCATATATTCCTCTAGCATTCTTCGCGTAGTGTCTTTTTCCACTTCGAACAAATCTCCTAGTTTATCCGGGTACTGGTACTCAGTTTTGAAGTTCACAAATTCACTCAAACTCACGGGGTCGACTACGAATAATTGTTTTCTACCTGCAAGAGATTCGTGAATTTTCTCTTTCAGCTCGATACTCCCTGAACCTGAGACGATAAACTTGTACGGAAGATTCATATCGTAGAGTCCTTTGAGAAAAAGGCCAGCATCCTGTTTCCTTTGGATTTCGTCGATAAATATGTACCCCTTTATCTTCCCTACTTCCAAACGTATCTTTTGTATTAAATCTTCTTGTGAAGTAAAAAATACCCTATCTTGTTCAATGTCCAAATTGAGGTATAAAGTCGATTCCCCTTTTTCTTTGAGCGCGTCTTGCATAAGACGCATGAGGTATGTCTTGCCGACCTGCCGAGAGCCAGTAATAACTGATATCTCTTTCTCCTTCAGATGTGCTAGTAGAGGGGTTAGAACGTCTCTTTTTATCATACAGTTCCATTCTAGTACCGCGTTTATGGAAGTCAAGTACCAAAATAGTCGGGCTTATGATTCAAAGCCAATAGATAAAAACGGAGGAAAGAGAGGGAAAATGTAATTAACTGGTACTTGACAAAGATAAAATATGTAATAAACTGGTACTATGTTTAACCGCACTCTTGAAACTGATTTACTAAAATGGAAAACGAGCAGCTTGAGAAAGACTCTCATCCTCCGCGGAGCAAGGCAGGTAGGAAAAACGAGTATTATACGGAAGTTCGGCGCAGAAAATTTCACTAATGTAGTTGAAATAAATCTAGAAAATAAAGAACAGCTGGCTGTTTTTGATAAAGCCCAAAGTATAGATGATTTCATCAAACGCCTCAGTTTGTATTTTGACCAAAAAATAGTCCCTGGTGAAACTCTATTGTTCATTGATGAGATCCAAGAGTCAAAAAATATTATGGAGCTGCTACGGTTTTTCTCTGAAGAAATACCAGAATTGCATGTCGTTACCGCTGGCTCACTGCTCGAAGCCAAACTCAATAAAGACTGGGCTGTACCAGTTGGAAGGGTGGATTATTTATATATTTATCCCCTAACTTTCTTTGAGTATCTAGGAGCGAAGGGGAAAGATAATCTTCTTGAGACCCTAAAACGGACTAATTTGGGTGATAATCTCGAATTACATGAATTGGTCAGTGAAATTTTTCATGAATACCTGTTGATCGGTGGCATGCCTGAAGTAGTAAAATGTTTTATAGCTGGAAATAATTACGATGAGATAAAGACAATTCTCAACCGCCTACAAACTGCGTATCTTGATGATATTAATAAGTACGCCGCTTCAAGACAAGACAACAAGTACCTGGAGATAGTAGTAAATAGTGGCCCAAAGATTGCTGGGGCACTTTTCAATTATGAAAATTTTGGGAGCTCATCTTTCCGCAGTCGGGAAATGGGAGAAGCTTTGCACACTGTGGAAAAAGTAATGCTATTACGACAGATAATGGCCGTTAATTCAACCAGTTTACCCCTCATTCCCAAAAGTAAGCGTCCTAAAAAAATGATCTGGCTGGACGTGGGCTTGGCCAATTATGTCAACAATGCCTACCGAGAAATAGTCTCTGGTGCATATAAAGGTAAAATCATGGAGCAGATTGTTGGACAGAGTCTTCTTGCAAGTGGTACCAGTAAAAAGCTGGATCTGTATTATTGGTCTAGAAACAGGGATGAGGGTAGTGCTGAGGTGGATTTTTGTCTCCAGTATGGGGCCCGATTAGCTGGGATCGAAATAAAATCTGGAAACAGCTCTGATATGAAATCATTATTTAGCCTGATAAATTCTGGAAGCAATGTTATTCCGGTAAGAGTGTCATGGGATAATTTAATGATCGGGAAATATGAATATGCGGGGAAAAAATACCGTATCCTATCTCTCCCATTTTATTTAATCGACCGTTGGCAGGATCTAATAGCACAATTTATTGCTGGGCAATAAAAGCATTTTGAGAAGCTTGGTAAACAAGGATTCGCCTGTGGGTGGTAATGTCGGTCCGATGGTTCACAGCAGATAGATAAACGTGATCACCATCCCTCCCCATAGCATCATCGCGGTGATGAGGGGGCCGTCGGAGATGATGACCTTCTCGGGGCGCTCACCCTCAATGCGGGTATAGAAAAGTTGGCCATAGCGGGCGACCGCATAGACTACAAGGGGGATGGTGAGGGTCATGAGTTTCCTCCCCTCAAGCCCCGGGAATAACGAGGAGAAAAAGATCGAAACTGGAGTGATGACGTACGGGGGCTGTTCGATATAGCTATATAAACAGTATGCGATGATGGTCGCGGTAGAGAAAGTATAGATAAGGAAATTCAGGAAATTTTGGTTATATTTCGCGAGCGTATGACGAGCCTCCGATCCTGCGAGAGACAGCTCTGCATTTCGTTTGATCGCAGCGATAAAGAGAGACATAAAAAATATCGTGAGAAAAAGCCATACAGGGATATGGAACCCTGTCACGACCCATCCTGCGACCGCACGGATAATAAACGAGAGTGAAATCGCGAAGATATCAACGACCGCATAAGACTTCAGAACGAAGGAGTAAAACACTTGCCAGAAGACAAAGCCCAGGCAGAGAAGGAAAAAGGACGCATTAAACACAAGAGCGAGTGTGAGGGCTCCCCCACCGAACAGGATCGCGAGTATCACTGCCTGATATACGGGGATCTTCCCTGAGGCGATGGGTCTGTTTTTCTTTATCGGATGTCTACGGTCTGCTGGCGCATCGACAATATCATTCATGATATATGAGGTCGATGAAAGAAGACAGAAAATGATAAAAGCAAATAAAGACTGCACGAACAGCTCGGCATCGAACAGTTTCCCCGAGAAGATGATCGCTACGAAGACTACGAGATTCTTCGTCCACTGATTTACGCGGATGGTACGAGCAAGGTTAAGGAAGCTTACTGAGAACATAAGATACATAGTCTACCGTAAGTATTTGCATTATACACGAATACTTTGGTACTATACGGGTCTATGATCAACCTTGACGATACTCAACAACTCTTGTTTGGCTTGGGTGGAGATAAGGCTCTCCGGTCTGTCCAAGGACTCCCACAGCAGATTTCCAGCTCCCTTGACGGCGTTTTAAATGCCGCCTTCCCGTCGCAATATAAACACTGTACGAATATTGTTTTTTGCGGGATGGGTGGTTCGCGCTTCCCTGGTCTCGTCGCATACTATCTCTATAAATCTGAGTTTCGGGTTCCATTTGAAGTGTGTGACGACTACGTTTTACCAGGGTCTGTTGGGGAAAACACCCTCGTCATATTAAGTTCATATTCGGGCACCACTGAGGAGGTTATCCACTGTGGTCACGAAGCGAAAAAGAGGGGTGCTCTTATTACTGGCTTCTGTGTGGGTGGGCCACTGGGTGAATGGTACGAAAAAGAACAGCTCCCCCATTACAAATTTAATGAAACTCACAACCCCTCAAGGCAACCAAGGATGGGTTTCGGGTATACCCTGGGGTCTTTTTTGGGAATATTGCTCGCACTCGATCTGTTTCAGGCCAATTCAAAAGAACGAATACTGGCTGATGTTCGCCGAGAAATTGAAAACATATGTTCATCTATAGATCGGTTTGGGGTGCGGATACAGATAGACCAAAACCCCGCAAAACAAATGGCGCTACGGATCCAGCACCGATATCCGTACTACGTTGTGGCTGAACACCTGACTGGAGTAGGTAATTGTATCCAAAATCAGACCAATGAAACTGCGAAGAATATGGCAAGCTATCGAGTAATTTCAGAGATTAACCACCATCTCATGGAAGGACTCCAGTTCCCTGTTGATCATGGGAAGTCAGCGCTTTTTATTACTTTTTATAGTGCGCTCTACAGCCCGAGAATACAAAATAGATTCGAAATTACAGAAGATGTTATTCGTCAAAATAGTATTGAGGTCATACGTCATACATTAGTATCCAGCACGAGGCTTGGCCAGGTGTTCGAGCTTCTCGTATTCTCATCATTCGTTACGATGTATCTGGCGGGGATCTATGGAGTGAATCCAGAGAAAATCCCTTACGTCGACTATTTCAAGGCGCAACTCAAGAAGATGGTGTAGCGTCTGAGAATTATCTCTTTTCGCATACGTTCTATGACCTCTATTTCCGTGTTGACGTACAATGTCTGCTTCAATAAAGCTCTCACTGTCATGCCTCAGATCATCGAGAAATTCGTTCCTGATATCATCTGTCTCCAGGAGGTAAGCTTGGGTAAGAAGAATGACTATCGAGGCTTATTGCCAGGCTATACTCTGGGAGCGACTTCTGATTCTTTTTATCGTATAGGAAAGGTATACGGACTTGCGAATTTCTATCGTCAGGACAGGTTTTATCAGATCGGCTCACAAGTAATTCCCCTTCCGAAGACGTACTACGAAGTGATTCTTACCCTTATAACCCAGAAGGGTCCCCGAAGCGTCCTCTGTAGCGACTTCATACTGAAGGAAGATCTTACGAAACAAATCTCCGTGTATAATCTTCATCTTACTCACCTAGTCGCGACGAACGCTGCGCGTAATAACCAGCTGTATGAGACATTCGAACAAATTGATATTAATCCACAAGAGTTTGTGGTGGTCCTCGGAGACTTTAATTACCCTTTCTTGAAAAGAGGTCTCGAGAAGATTGTGAACCAGTATAATTTATTGGAGGCAACGTCGAATCTCACCTATACAGAGCGTATCGGATTCATGCGCACAAACCTCAAACTTGATTTTATCCTTCACTCCCCCTCCCTTCAGTGCACAAGCACGAGCCGTCTCGATGAATTCAAGGGTTTTTCCGACCACTATCCTATCCTGAGCATATTCAACTTTGGTTAATGACAGATCTTACGCGTGGAAACGAGACTTTAGGTTGTCATTGCGATCCTGCGCTCGTCAAAGGAGAAGTAATCTCATAAAAATCAAGAATGAGATTGCCGTCCTTCGACTACGCTCAGGACACACTTCCTCGCAATGACGCGTATAGACATCACATTCTGAAACCGTACTGCAATTGTGTCATGGTGAGCCTGTCGAATCCATGACACGAATTCACATTGAGAATGGTGTGTAAATAAGTACTGTTAATGATAGAACAGGATGTATTTCTCCTGCAAACATTCTGAAAATGCATTTTTTTTGAAAAAATCTGGGAGTGAAGTAACTACGAATACGCGCTGTCCAGGTAGGGTAAGGGTCAGAAGCTCCTGTAATATCGCTTTCCCATATCCTCTCCCCCGAAACTCTGGCTGTACGA
>JAYRHC010000135.1:0-4494 GCA_041907525.1 Candidatus Woesebacteria bacterium | reverse complement strand
CCGCAGGAGGTTCACCCCGATAAGCACATCGAAGGTATTGTTACGAAGATTATCAAGCACGTCGGAGCGTTCTAACGTGTGGATGTCGGAGTGAAGGTATGCAGCCTTAATCCCTTTTTCTTTGACATATTCGGTCAGATCCTCTGCAGTTTTTTTGGTGAGTGTGGTGACGAGTACTCGCTCGTGGATCGCTGCGCGCTTCTCTATTTCCATAATAACATCTGGTATTTCGCCTGCTGCAGGGCGGATGGTGATCTGAGGGTCCACGATACCTGTCGGTCGTATAAGCTGCTCAACGATCTCACTTCTTTCCGTTTCCCATTCATTCGGCGTTGCAGAAACATATATGATGTGGGGGGCTTTCGGATAGAACTCATCGAATGTCGACGGCCTGTTATCGAATGCAGATCGGAGCCGAAAACCGAAGTCGATAAGCGTCTGCTTCCGCGAATGATCCCCATTGTACATACCGCGTATCTGAGGGACTGTCATATGGCTTTCGTCGATGCATACGAGAAACTTCTCTCCATATGCTTTTCGGAAATAATCTAATAAACTATAGGGAGGATCTCCCGATTTGCGCCCATCGAAGTAACGGCTATAGTTCTCTATCCCGTTCACATACCCCACTTCTTTAATGATTTCGAGATCATAATTCACTTTCTGAGTAAGACGGTGTGCTTCAAGCTCCTTCCCTGCCTTTTTCAGTGCTGCAGCTTCCGTCGCAAGATCATGCCGGATCTGAGCTTCTGCTTGTGCGAACGCAGGATGGGTCGTGATGTTGTGTTTCGCAGGCGAAATGATGATGGATGATAAATTTTCCAATTTCCAATTTCCAATTTTCAAATTACTGTTTGAGTTGGTGATTGTTTTCCCTGTGAGAGGATCTATCATGGAAATTTTATGAAGTATTCCACCTTCACTCTCGAGACGGTAACAGAAATCTTCATACGCAGGATAAATATCCATATACGTACCCCGGATACGGAATGTCCCCCGTCGAAACTCGAACTCGGATCGCAAATATTGAAGGTCCACAAGTTTATGGGAGAGATCATTCCAACTCGCGGTATCTCCGACAGCGATTGGAAGCATCATGTTCTCCCAAGAGTTAGGATCACCTATGTTATAGATACAGCTCACGGAGGCGACGACGATTACATCTTTCCGAGTAAGGATATTCGCCGTCGACTGAAGACGTAATTTGTCGATCTGGTCATTGATCTGGGCCTCCTTCTCAATATACGTGTCTGAACTAGGGATATAAGCCTCTGGCTGGTAGTAATCATAGTAGGAAACAAAATACGAGACTGCATTGTCAGGAAAAAAATCTCGAAACTCTTGGTAAAGCTGGCCTGCAAGGGTTTTATTGTGCGAGATCACAAGGGTAGGCATTTGTAGCTGGTGAATGACATTGGCTATGGTGAACGTCTTACCCGAACCAGTAACACCGAGGAGCACTTGATTTTTGAGTCCTGATTGGATGCCTTTTGCGAGCTTTTCGATCGCCTGTGGCTGATCCCCTGTTGGGGAGAATTTGGACTTGAGTACGAACATGGAGAGTATTATAGAGCACGAAGCACGAGACGTGTAACCTGTAACGCAAATAATTGTTTTTTATGGGTAATTCCTCGACACTCGCGTCGTATACATTTATTGTCATACCGATCCCGTATCGAAGTACGGGATGACAGATGACTATTTCTGGTGCCGTGCGGTGAGAAGTGACAGCACAAACGCACCGATTGAGTAACATACTGCTACGAAAAGAACCGTAGGGTCTGTGAGAGATTGCGCTATGTCTGCGACTACGCGTGAAGGTTGGGTAACAATATACCACGAATTCGTCCGCTGGAATCTACCCATGGCGATCGCGAACCCAACTAAAAGAGAAAATACCGAAAGCAGGAAAGTTTTTTCATAAGTGCGTAAACCACTCAAAAAAGGCTGGTATTTCTCCAGTACAGGTCGTATAGAAAGGACGAATGTAAAGATCGCGAGTGCGATAACGCATGCATACAGACCTATTCCCATGATCCAGAACGGCCGAGTCATGCTATTGAATCGATAGCTAAACGCGTGTATTACATCAGTGACCATATAGAGAGTATTTGGCAGAAATAGTATCCATACGGCCAGTAGGATTGTTTCAACAGTTCTTGCTTTAGCCTTTTGAATAAGCTTAGCCAAACATATGGGCACTATGGCAAGAAGCACATTCCAGCCCATCCAGAATGCGCTGAAGAATAGGAAATAGAGCGATTGAGTGTGGTTCATAACGAATCAAATTTGTGTCATGGCCTGCCCCGATTGTCTCGGGGAACTCGATTCAGCATTTTGCGTGTGTCTTGCTGAACTTGATTCAGCATCTTTATGTTTGAGATCCTGAAATATATTTAGGATGACACGAATTATACATTTTGTGTGTCATGGTGAGCCTGTCGAATCCATGACATGTCACCCGTTCGACTAGCTCAGGGTGACAGACTTCGCCTTCTTTTCTTTTTTATCTACGACTACATGCCATACCGCAGGAAGGACTGAAAGTATAATAATGAGAAGGACAATGGGTAATAAATACTTGTCTACATCTTTCGCAGGGATCAAACTTCCGAGGAAGTATCCTGCTAAGGTCATTCCGAGCCCCCATAACAATCCCCCGATGATGTTGTAACTCAAAAAAGTCCTATAATCCATACTGCCAATCCCAGCGACAATAGGTGCGAATGTGCGAACTGCAGGGACGAACCGAGCGAGAATAATCGTCTTTTTTCCATGTTTTTTATAGAAAGCCTCCGCTGTTTCGATATGATGTTTCTTTACGAGAGGCAATTTCTCTTGTTCAAAGATCTTCCGTCCGAATGTATGACCGAACCAGTAACCCGTAGAGTCTCCGAGCACTGCAGCGATGAAACACCCTACTGCAAGGATTCCGATAGGCATAAAACCCTGCGAAGCGAGGACACCAGCAGTGAATAAGAGACTATCGCCAGGAAAAAAGAATCCGAAAAACAATCCTGATTCGGCATACACGATAAGCCAAATCGCGAACATAGCATACGGTCCGAAAGATTTAAGAACCGAGATAAGATCGAAATGCATAAATAGAACTATAAATTATGATGATCGTCCAAACTGCTTGTTATGAACATCACATTCTGATCGTACTCTAATCGTGTCATGGTTCGACAAGCTCACCATGACACAAATTCACATTGAGAATCTTGTATCCATGAGCATTTTATCATATATCCTGCTGTTATCTCTTGCCTTTCGGATTTTAACCTTCTATGATGATTGATATGGATTCGAAAATTATATGGATGGCAGACTATACAAATGATGACATTGACGCATACACCAAGATTCTTGATCTGGGTTTACCTCTCCCCTATGGCTTTGTGATACCGCGTTCATTGCTTCACTCTGTGTTTCTTAATCTGGAAGTCCAGGAGAAACTCATCCCCCTTTTTGAGCTAACCCACGAAGATGATTCGGGTGAGGTGGGTCACGTACGGGAGCTTATCCGGACTGTTATCGATCACGTTCGGATTCCCAAGGATTTCTCACGCACCATTCGTGATGGGTACGAACATATCCTTGAGAAAGAAAAACAGTACCTACGACTTCATGTGAGCGATTTCCATCGTGCTGCTCACATTTTGAAGCATATTTATTCACCACCAGTTGTGCGTGTTTCTCTGCTGCCGTATTCGAAAATTGCGATCACCTGTTCTGGAGACCAAAGTCTTATTCATTCGATTAGTATGGCAGTCACTGCATATTTACAGCAAAATGTAGGTAAGGGTAGGTCTATAGATCTCCCCAGTGTTCTTGTGCAGCGTGTCCAGAATGGCCAATACTCTGGATATTGTGAGAGTGTAAACAAAACAAGAGCGAATAATAACCAGCTCGTGGTGTATGGAAACTGCGGCGCTCAGGTACTTGAGGAGGCTGGCGATGTTTATATTTTGGAAAAAGATAGTATGAAGATACTCCATAGACATGTCCTTACGCAGCCATACAAATATGTATTAAAAGGAACAGAATATAGACGAGTCACTATGCACGAGGAAGACGGCAAGCGCCAGATACTTCCTGATTCTCTGATCATGAAAATCGGATATCTTACGAAAGATATCGAGAGGAATCTCTATTTCCCTCAGAAAGTATTCTGGACTCTTGAAAACGGGAATCTGTATGTGACCAAACTTAAACAGATATAGCAGAATCATTCGTCATTGCGAGAAACGAACGAAGTGAGTGACGAAGCAATCTCAGTATTACATGGGATTGCCGCGTCAATCCCACACTGAGGATAAAAGGTGGTCGCTCCTCGCAATGACAGTCAATTTATAAAAACTTATAGTACATCTTTATGATCGGTAAAATATCAGGATCGCTCATCGAAATCGACGGAAATGAAGGCCTGATCGAGACTTCTGGTGGAGTCACGTACAGGGTGTATCTTGACATGGCTACATTATCGCGTCT
>JAYRHC010000134.1:0-6454 GCA_041907525.1 Candidatus Woesebacteria bacterium | reverse complement strand
TCAAGGGGGGAGTCCAGAACGAAACATTTCTGACGACATGTCTCAGATCGAACGGTGGCTTGATGACCCGAAGGTGGTGGGTATCGGCGAGATCGGGCTTGATCGTCATTCGTATAGGACGAGCCGATACGGGAATCTTATCTCGATAAGCGACGAGTTACTAGAAATCCAAAAAACGTTATTCACTCGTCAAGTAGAAATCGCAGTAAAACATAGCAAATCGGTCGTGATCCATAATCGCGAGGCAGTGCATGATCTCGTCATGCTCTGTCAGAGTCTCAAGGAGCAGCTTCTCGTACTGAAGGGCAGGGGAGTCCTGCATTGTTGCGAACCTGATACTAGACTACTTGAGCTTGCCCGAGATATAGGTTTCTCCATAGGAGTAGATGGCGATGTTACGTATTCTGCAGAGAAACAGGATTTTATCCGAAATGCTCCTTTGGAAATGTTAGTCCTTGAGACGGATGCTCCCTATCTATTACCCGAGCCTCTACGGACTGCGAAGAAATACCCAAATGTACCCGCCAACATACCACTCATCGCCGAGGCAGTTGCACGAATCAAGGAAGTTGATGTAAGCAAAGTGGCTCTCATAACAACCCAAAATGCCATCAGACTCTTCCACTTACCAAAATATGAAGGTAAATACCATGGCGAAGAGAAACCCCGTAATCATGCTGTCTAGGAAATATCCAAACACCCCTCCTAGAGCGAATACCCCGAACATGGTCCATATGCTGAAATCACTTTTGATATGGATCGCGAAATGAATCACCATGATGAATAGCCCGCTCCCGACGATGTAGAAAATGAGTTGTTCAGACATATGCATTTATTATTGGATAGTGTTGTGTGTCATGGTGAGCCTGTCGAATCCATGACACAATAGCCGTCACCCGTTCGACAAGCTCAGGGTGACACCTTATCTAGTGACAGTATGCGAACAACATTAAATCCATGACTGCCACATCTGTATGCATGCTGTTACCTGGTTAACAGTTCCATCCATTGTCTTCGAAAAGCATCCTTCGAATATTTCTTACTCTGTTCCCGCGCATCGATACCCAGTTGCTTCCTTCGCGAGGGGTCTTTCTGCAAGCTCATAATCTGATCTCTGATACCAGCAACAGTATCTGGATCTACGAATAGAGCACCCTTATCGTCAGAAATCTCATGGAATATGGGGGCGTCGGTGAGGATCGAAGGAGTTCCGAAATGACCAGCTTCAATATAAGTGAATCCGAAACCTTCATCATAGGAAACAAGGATATTCGCAAGGGCGCTCTGAAAAAGAGCGGCGAGGATATAATCATCCACGAATCCAGTCCTGATGATAAGATCGGGATGTTGTACTGCGAGCTCCACAAACTCACGCAATTCAGTAAGCCAAGGATGCGCCCGTGATGGCTTCACAAAGGCTCCTCCTATGCACACCAGTTTAACATTGGCTTCGATGGCGGCCTTGGCCATCCTGACGATATTCTTGTGCCAATTCACATCGCCCACATAGACGAGATACTCGTATGGTTTCAGATCATAGGGGAGGATAGAAGGAATATCGCCTGGCATGATGTCCTGGAGGGGGGAATACGGGTATGCTACGGAGATTTTGTACAGGGGAATATGGAGCAGATGGGCGATATTCTCCTTGCTGGACTTACTGTCGGTGACTATCTTTTCATATAGACGGAGGACCATCTGATTGAGCCCGATCCAGAGCCTTCCTTTAAGGCCGACCCAGGGGAACTGAGGTAGGGTGAGAGGTATTACATCATGAATAACTGCGATATTACAGTCCTTACCGAAGAGGCTTTGGCGGAAATCTACCGGAGCGATGATGTTGAAGAAAGGATTCACAATGGTCTTTCTCACTGTCGCGCTATCATTCTTGTCCTCGTCGACACTGTCAAACACCGTATGCAGTGCTTGGACGTAGCGTCCCAGACCTCGTATCCGGGACGGACTGTCGTTTGAAGTTGTGTTCGCGATGGTGATGTGAGAGTTTTGCACGTGTTTATAAGGTTAATAATGTTTGTAAGGTTCATAAGGCTTACATCGGTCATTTCGACTCCCCCACCACGAGTGGTGGGGGGCGGAGAAATCGCTTTCATAAAATCACTTATTTTTGAGAGGGATCCCTCCGCGGAGCCTGCACTGAGCAACGTCGAAGTGATCGGGATGACAGAGCGGGATACTCCTCCTTAACCAAGGAGGAGAGTTTAACTTATCCCAGCACCTCTTGTATCTTCACAATGTCCTTCTGTATCTGATCTCGTAACTGCGCAAAATTGTCAAATGTTCGGATTTCACGAATAAACTGTATGATTTCAACATCTATCTCCTCTGCATTATAGTCTGTATCGAACTTTTGCGCATCCATTACATGAAGTTCAAGGCTTGGTGATGGGTCTTGGTCGGTGGGTCGGGGTCCGAAGTGGAGGGCAACAGCATATCCGTCATCCCGACCCCCTGCCGATTCGGCAGGGATGGAGGGATCCCTCGACTTCGCTCGGGATAACAGATGCTTCGATGCTTTGCGTCGAGGAGTGTCATTTTTGTATTGCAAATGCACTCTTCCCGCATACACACCGAATGGAAGATCGAGTGAGCTTGGGATGGCAAGGTTGATCGTGGGGACGACGTCATTGGTTCCGACACCCTTTCCCTTGATTTGATAGCTGTGAAAGGACATGGTAGACATGTGGAGTAGTGTACAAAGTACTGGGGACAAAGTACAACGGAATAAAATCTCAATGACAAAATCCCAATGTCAAATAAAACCCAAAGCCTAAATTACCAAATGCATTAGTGTACTATTATTGGATTTTGACATTTGGATTCATCCGTGGATTTATTGTATACTTTCTCGATCATAATTAATATTTTCTCTCTTACTCATGAATCAATCTCATAAGCTCACTATCAAACTCATTGATCCGACAATGCCTGCTCCGCAATATCATACCCCTGGTTCAGCAGCCTTTGACGTGTACAGCAGGATAGATATGGACATCGAACCTTGGAAGCCCACCGTCATTCCGCTTAATCTCGTCGTTGCAGTGCCTGCGGGACACTTCCTTATGCTATCTGCACGTAGTTCTACCGCCAAACGGTATGGTCTTATAGTCGCGAATGGGATAGGTATTATCGACCACGATTATTGTGGAGATGCTGACGAAATAGGATTGAGCGTCCTCAACTTTACGAATGTAGTAACACATATCGGAAGGGGAGTCAGAGTGGGACAAGCAACGCTCATGAGTGTCTCGAGGGCGGACGAATTTACAGTGGTGCCAAAGATGGATACGAAAAACCGCGATGGGTGGGGCAGCACAGGGATCTAACTTATTCTGGCTCGGCACTTCCTTCGAAGATGACACCTTTGAGCTCTGGGTGTTTCTCATACAGCAGGTGCAGACAATTCCTGAGATGATGCGCATATCGGTAATGTGCACCCACGCCAGTCCGAAGCTCAGCCTCATAGATAAATTTGTCGAGCGTGGTCGTATGCTCGAATCTATACGTATGTCCGAGGAGTGAATAATAGAAATACCGAGCATCCTCCTTGGCTAAGAGCTTTTCCATGACTCCTTGCTGCTTCGTAGCTAATTTCACGAGCGATTCGAGCTGTCTCTTCATCGAAGCATCATCTGTCTGGTCGACCGCGTTATAGAAACCATTTGGCTTCAGAGTGGCTACTTTTTGACCAGTGCGGTGTCGGTTCAGATCACGCATCTCTGCGAATGCGACCTTTTCCCATCCGAAATTCACTCCGATTCGTCGTACTTCATCTCCACAGATCGAGTACCGATTGGTACGCATAGTGAGAGCTTTCTTTAGGTTCTCCCTCTTGCTTTCTTGTGTCGAAAAGAAGGCGCCATCTCCTTTCATAGTTTTGCTCTTATACTGTTTTGTCCTATGGAAGGTATGTGCTATCACATCTGCCGAATCTTGCTTAAATTGCGCGTGACGGATGAGTCGGGGAGTCACAAACTCCAGCTGTTCGCGCATACTTTCTCCGATAGATACGAACTCTTTCAGGGGGTGGGAGACGAGAGTAGATATGAGCTCTACCCAGCTCCGTGCTGACATGATAAGCATCACATTGGTCTTTGCGCAAACGGGTAAGAATACCCGAGCTCGATCGAACGCATAATTGCGGATCATTCGTTCGCGCTTCTTGACTCCAGCATCACTCATATCTTCGATCACTGTCTTTGGAATATGCATGGCAGTCGGATTATGGAGCGCATATTCTGACCATAAGGTGAGCGCTTGCTCATAATGATCGAAGGATTTCTCTATGAATCGAAAATATGACTTCGTATCTTTGATGCCCAGACTTCGTGGGTCTATCACTCCTTTTCTGTTCATTTTGATATACCTTGTCGAAGATTCCTGGCCTGAGGCCGTCGGGCACTGTGCCCAGAGATAATACGCAGCATAGAGCGAAATATCATCGATAAACATAGCGACAGGTGCCATATCCGCGATAGACGCGTGGCCGTAGTCGACCATCCGAAATATCGAGTCCACTGATTTGTCGGTATTGGACCAGTCGATCTTCGCGACTATCGCATCCAGTCCCTCATTTGAGCGGGAATACCGTGCACCTGTCGCGGCGAGGAGTTCGGGAGTAAGCCCGAGACACTTGGCATCTTGCGCTTTCTGGGTCGGAATGAGAGAGACCTGCTGAACTTTCATGTCTCGATTATAATGTGTCCTGGAAGAATTTCACTTTGCATTTTCTATGGGTCAATCCAAATATAATTTCCTGTTACCACCAGAACTACTCGCATCGGAGCCCGCGAATCCCCGTGACGCCTCGAGATTATTCGTGTATGACACAGCTTCCGATACTATCTATTTTGACCATTTCTTTCACATAGACAAGTATTTACCACGCGATTCGACACTCGTACTGAATAAAACGCGGGTAATTCCTTCACGTATTACCTTAGAAAAGCGAACAGGAGGGAAGATAGTCTGCCTTTTTCTTCTAAACGAGAAGCGAACGTCTGATATCCAGATCCGTGCGATGGTAGATAGAAAAATATCCGTAGGAGATGAGTTATATGCTACAGGTACTTCTAGAGCCTCAAAGCCTCTCATGACGTGCATGTCACATGCAGCAGACAGCACCTTTCTTTTCGAACTAACCATTTCACGAAAGGATTTGGTCGCACTCCTCGAACGACAGGGGAGTATGCCCATTCCTCTCTATCTTCGACACACCGCACTTTCAGATAGGGAGCTTCATGAAAGGTACCAGACAGTATATGCGAAACAAACGGTAGCAGTAAATAGTAACAGTAAAAAAATCAATAGCCTGTCTTCCGTTGCGGCGCCTACTGCGGGTCTGCATTTTACCCAAAGAGTATTCAGAAGTATGCACCAAAAGAATATTACACCAGTAGAAGTACTGCTCGAAGTCGGTCTGGGGACGTTTGCTCCTCTGACTGATGAGGCTCTGGCACAAGGTAAATTGCATACTGAGTGGTATCAGGTACCCAGATCCTCAAGGGATGCAATTATGCAATCGAAGTCACAGGGCCGTCCGATCATTGCTGTCGGTACCACGGTGGTTCGCACGTTAGAATCGTTCGCGAAATTGTCAGAGAAAGCCCAGGAGTCGTATGACGACTATCACCCGACTGACATATTTATTCGTGAGGGATACAAGTTCGACTTGGTAGATCATCTCATCACGAACTTTCATTTGCCGAATTCATCCCTTATCATGCTTGTGGAGGCATTCTTACAGCACAAAAAAGCCAGGAAGACCGTCATCGATCTATATGAGATCGCCATTCGGGAGAAGTTCAGATTCTATAGCTTCGGCGACTCGATGGTGATACTCTGAGCTTGTAACCCCTTCCGCCCGCTCAGATTCTTGAGCGGGCACCTTCCCCTTGGAAGGATAATCTCTCCCTGGGGAGAGGGGTTGTGTGTGTCATCCCGAACTTGATTCGGGATCCCTTATAATAGGGCTCCACCAACACATATGTCCTTTTTCCAAGTAAACCACCGATCCAGCAAGGCAAGTAGTCGAGCACGAACAGGGCTCATCACTACTGCACATGGAGTCATCCAGACCCCTGCATTCGTGCCCGTCGCGACGAAAGGCACGGTGAAGTCACTTACCCCACTCCAAGTGAAAGAGATCGGAGTACAAACATCATTTGTGAACGCATATCATCTCGCAGTTCATCCGGGGACACAGCTTATCAGTCAATATGGCTCGATACATAACTTCTCAGGTATGCATTGGCCTCTCTTTAGTGATTCGGGAGGATTCCAGGTATTTTCATTGGCGAAAAAGGCCCGCAGAAGTAAATTCCGCGACGATGAAGAAGCCATCCTTGTATCTCTCGGAGAAGATAAAGTCGTATTTCGATCTTTGTACGATGGCACCCTCATCGAATTCACGCCCGAATCATCGATCCAACACCAG
>JAYRHC010000133.1:0-4224 GCA_041907525.1 Candidatus Woesebacteria bacterium | reverse complement strand
GCACCAGTATCGAATCGAGCAACAACAACGAGACCATCAGTGTGATAAGGAGAAAAAGAATCTGATTATTGCGAGGGGTTTGAAACATACTCTCAGTAGACTAATAGTAGAGAAAATACTGAGCTATGTCAATCTAAGTCGGAGAATCTATATCAACGGTACGAAGGTTACGGCACCTTTTTTCTGCCAGAGCACCTCACCCCGCGTTTTATGCCCTAATTGGAGCTCAAGATCATGGAGGGTCTTGCCGAACGGTACCACGATATTTCCTCCTTCTTTCAGCTGATCAAGAAGTTCCTGAGGAAGTACTACCGTTCCCGCAGTCACTAGTATCCCATCATACGGCGCACATTTCGGATATCCAAGTTTCCCGTCACCTGTGATGACCATAACATTTGTGTATCCCAGTTTTTTCAAAAGAGTTCTTGCCTTCTCTGCAAGCTCTGGGATCCGTTCGACGGTCACTACGGTTTTCACGAGCAAGGACAATAGGGCGGCCTGATATCCAGAACCTGTTCCAATTTCAAGAACACTTTTCTGTTTATCAAGCCCTAAAGCCTCAGTCATGGCAGCGACCAGTGATGGCTGGCTTATTGTCTGTCCGTAGCCTATGGGTAGCGCGGCATCATCATATGCGCGGTCCTGGTACGCAGGTGGTACGAAGAGATGGCGAGGAACTCTACGAAAGGCCGACACAACCTCCTTATTCCTCGTGCTTGGGATAATATACGTTCCTACAAGACTATTGCGATGCATTTCGAAATTCCGATCCATGAGTAGCAGAATAATTCAGTATAATGAGCTCCCAAGGACAATTATATAACCTACTCTATGAGAAAATACATCCCGTACATGATGCTCGCGCTCATCCTTGTTGGTGTGTATGATGCGGGATACCTTACGATTGAGCACTACCGAGATGTGATTCCCCCTTGTTCCACGAGCGTGTTCGCTGATTGTGGACGGGTACTGCAGAGCGAATATGCCGTGCTTTTCGGCGTGCCCCTTGCACTCCTGGGTCTCATTCACTATATGGTACTTGGGTTCGTTTTTGTTGTAGTTTTGTTATTT
Source organism: Candidatus Woesebacteria bacterium (assembly GCA_041907525.1). Lineage (GTDB taxonomy): Bacteria > Patescibacteriota > Microgenomatia > UBA1406 > GWC2-37-13 > JAGOLU01. The sequence continues at coordinate 3,153 of JAYRHC010000133.1, read as the reverse complement.
ACAAGTTATAAAGACGTCATTGCGAGGCAGATCCGCCCATCGGCGGAGACAACGAAGCAATCTCAGATTTTAATGGAATCGAACCTTAACTATTGGCTGCTGATCCAAACATCGGGCGGGCTCCTATTTTCTCTGTATCTTGTATATCTCCAACTTTTCGTTATCCATGCAATTTGTCTCTATTGCATGCTCTCTGCTCTCGTTAGTACCCTCTTATTCGTTCTGGCACAGTTTTACTACTTTGGTGAACGGAAATTTCTGTTCGTGACCGTATTCGCGTTTGTATATCGCACCGCAATCAAACCGACATTATTCCTCATGGATCCTGAATTCATCCATCTTCTCATGGTACGATTCGGAGAACTCATCGGTAAAGCACCTCCCCTCCAGGTAACTACGAGATATCTCACGACCTACGATCAACCCATGCTGACCCAACACATAGAAGGAATAGCATTCGACCATCCAGTGGGATTGGCTGCGGGATTTGATTATGAGGGATGGCTCACACAGACGCTTGCTCCCTGGGGGTTTGGCTGGCAGACCGTGGGCACCATCACCAACAGCGCATATGAGGGTAATGTCCGACCGATGCTCGGCAGACTCCCCCAGTCACGATCTCTCATGGTAAATAAGGGCTTTAAGAACAGGGGAGCGGATGCGACGATCGGCAAGCTGGGAAAGCTCAAACATCACACAGACCTCGGAGGTCTGTGTGATTCGATACCGTATGGGATCAGCATCGGGAGGACCAACTCGCTGACACTCGCTACACAGAAAGAAAGCGTCGCTGACATAGTCTCAGCATTCACGAAATTCGAACAGTCTCCCTTATCTCATGCATATTATGAACTGAATATCAGCTGTCCGAATCTGAAGGGAGATATTGAGTTTTACACACCCACCCACCTGGAGGAGTTATTGATCGCGATTGAATCGTTGAACATCAAACGACCAATCTTTGTGAAAATGCCTATTGAGAAATCAGATACTGAAGTCGCATCTATGTTAGCTGTCGTTGCACGACATTCACCCAAAGGTGTGATCTTCGGAAATCTTCAGAAAGATCGCAACCACCCAAGCCTTGTACCTGGTGAAGTCGCAAAATATCCGAAAGGGAATTTCAGCGGGAAGCCGACCTTCCAGAGGTCAAACGAATTGATCAAATTAGCATACCGAGAATACAAGGGCAGGCTTGTCATCATCGGGTGCGGGGGTATATTCTCTGCAGAAGATGCATACACAAAGATCAAGCTTGGCGCATCGCTCGTGCAGCTTATCACGGGGATGATCTACGAAGGTCCACAGCTTATCGCACAGATCAATATGGGACTGGAGGCGCTCCTCCAGAAAGATGGATACAAGAACATCGCTGACGCGGTGGGAAGAGATACCTAAGAACTAGGTATTTCTTTCGACGAGGATCGTACACTCGCTCACCAGCGCTGCGATCGCGCCTACCGCTGCGAGAACTGGTGCAAGCACCACACCCACGACCCCGATGGTAAGCGGTATGTTGATGAGGCTTCTCCCCTCTTTATCTTTGATCACGATTCTGCGGACATTACCCTCTTTGATCACTGCGTTTAACTTTTTCAACAAGTCCTCACCTTTCACGCGGAACGTTTCCTCGCCCTTTTTCTGTTTCGTATTTTCCATATATGTATGGGTAAACTAATAAATAAACTCTCAACTCGATGTATTTGAATCACACTTTACAGATCTTGCGCATGAAACAGAACTTTAGATTGTCATTGCGAGAAGCGAACAGAGTGAGTGACGAAGCAATCCCATAAGCGCATGAGATTGCCATCCTTCGACAAGCTCAGGATGACACGGCGGACTCTTCGCAATAACGCATGTATTCAGATTATATTATTGTACCAAATACTTAGAATTGAGAATTTGTATTCTCACCATCTCCCGCTCGACCCTCCCCCACCTGATGAACCCCCTCCGAATCCCCCAAACCCTCCCCCACTACTCTTCCCCATTCCACCCCCGAAAAATCCGCCTCCCGATTGGTACCATGTGGTCGGCAGCCCGAGACTCTTGCGACTCTGATAGCTTTTCGATAATACATAATCCAGCAGGAAGCCTAGTATCCCGAGTCCCACGAACGAACATAGTATTCCGATGAAGGGAAATGCAAAAAACAAACCTATGACAAGGCCAAGAATTGCCCCGATAATTCCCCCCGGCATGGCTGTCTTCGTACGCGCTAGGTAGGCCACGAGGTACTGCACGATACCGCTTGCGAAGAAAAATAGCACCATAAGCGGAAAAAGAGGGTTATCTTCTTGAGATCGAGCCGATACGGGTACGTCTTGGATCTCTCCCCCCACGATCTGGACGATAGTGTTCGCTCCTTTGGTCACCCCTTTGTCGTAGTTTCCTGTTTTAAATTCTGGAATGATGACGTCACGGATAATCCGCCCTGCTTTCGCGTCATTGAGTACTGGTTCAAGCCCATACCCCACCTCGATTCGTACTTCACGCTCTTTCTGTGCGACCAGGAGAAGCACCCCGTTGTCCTTACCTTTCGTCCCTATTTTCCACTTTTCAAACAGCCGTGTCGCGTAATCCTCGAGAGTCGTATCCTGTAGGTCGGGTACCGTGACGACCACGATCTCGTTACTCGTTGATTTGGCGAATTGGGTCAGGCTGTTATCAAGGGTAGATACAGTATTACTGTTCAATATATTTGCAAAATCATTCACATATCCGCGGGGCTCTGGAAGGGTCAGCGTGGCGGAAACGCCAGTGGTCAGTCGACAGTAGACAGTAGACAGGAGGACAAAAACAATAAGCGGGAGAAGGAGGGTGCGACTTAGAGCGTTCTTAAGGTATATATGGTTCATAAGATCTTTGGCGAAAGGCGAATAGCAAATAGCGCTTGTCCGCCTCTGGCGGAAATGGCGAAAGAAATAGTGTCATGGGGAGTGCCGATTCCGACTCTGTCGTGAATCGTGCATTCTCGATGTAATCGGAACCTGTCATACCGATGAAAATCGGTATCTAGTTCTTAAAGTAAACGAGATCCCGACTTCCGTCGGGATGACAACCTCTGACTTCCCCTCCTCTTCGGAGGGCAAGCTGAATGCCTGACTACCTGACTGCCTATCTCCTCATTTCACCTACAGATTCACATTC
>JAYRHC010000132.1:0-2324 GCA_041907525.1 Candidatus Woesebacteria bacterium | reverse complement strand
GCTTTCATTTGAGTATTCGAAACACATTCAAGATCCGCTGCTCGAGCAGACCAAACAATCGCTCATCACCGAGCGGTACAGTTCGCGAGTAGAGAGAGTCATAACATTGTCTGTACGTCGGGGGGCGCCCATAGCGCTCACGGCAGGAGGAATCACCGCACTATTGTTGGGAAGTGTGACGGAGCTATATTCGTTGAAGAAGCAGCGGAGTAAGTCTGAGTGAAATAGTTCAAACAGTGGTTAATGCAAGGGCAATGTCAAATTTTCGTTCTCCCCCTGTCAAGGGGGATACGGCACAAGCCGAGGGGGTTTTAAACCCCTCCCCCGCTCAAGAATCTGAGCGGGTACTCCCCTTAACAGGGGAGGCATTTTTGTCGCAAACTGCTCGATGAGCACGAAGTTTATTCGTATAATCTGAACTTGCTGAAGAGCTATTGGCTATTTGCCATTCGCTATTCGCCTGACCTCCTGAAAGCCTGAACTCCTGATTTCTCAATTATCACCATCTCCTCGAGTCTCACTCCCCCAACACCTGGGATATAGATTCCTGGTTCGACGGTGATGACATGACCCTTCTGCAAAACCGTCTCACTATTCCACGATACGTGGGGAAGCTCATGCACCGCCATCCCCACACCATGACCTGTGGAATGGGTGAAGTATGTACCGTACCCTTTGGACTCGATATAGTTTCGCGCGGCTAGGTCTACGTCTTTTGCTTGATGACCTACGAGAGCGACGGCGAGCGCTTTCCTCTGCGCTGCCCCCACCACTTCGTATAGTTCGTGTAACTGGGTTAATGCCTTTGGCATGAGGACTGTTCGAGTAAAGTCAGAACAGTATCCCTGATATACAGCTCCAAAGTCAATGATGACTGAGTCAGTCGACTCTATCTTCTTGTCAGTTGAACGTGCATGGGGCAGAGCGCTATTTAGGCCAGATGCCACGATCGTCTCGAAGGCCGCTTTCTCTGCTCCACCCTGCTTCATCAGAAATTCGAGTCTCGCGGCGATATGCGATTCTGGTATGCCTACTTTGATCTCAGATTGCACAGTTTCATATGCATCAAGCGCTATCTTTCGTGCTTTCCTGATTTTCCGTATTTCCTCGGGAGTTTTTATTGCACGAATAGTCTGGAAGATATCAGGCAGTGCTCTGACTTTCAATCCTAATTCCTGTAAAACTAAGACACTCGCATATGAAGTTATTCGCGAGTCGACTGAGATCTCATCGATAGAGTTTTGTTTCAATATCTCGGCTATGGCTTGTTTACTTGTATTGTCTTTGTGAATTTTAATAATATTCCATTGAGAAGTATTTTTCGCCAAAGGCGGATCAGCCTCTGGCTGAGATATTTGAATTTCGTTCTCGGCTTGTTCCCAGTATCTCCCATCAACTAGAAGTTTCCCCCATTTCATAGTCTGTAGGGCGTTCACCTCACTGAGAGGTTTTTCGCTCGCGAAGATAACCGCAGAGTCGCTTCCCGAGAAACCAGTCACATATCGTGTCGCCGGCTGTCCCGAGTTTTCAGAATTAGTAATGATGTAGGTATGCATTTTGTTACGATGGGTTATTACGACGTCATCTCGACTCCTTAAGCGATAGCGCAAGGGTGGAGAGATCCCTTTCGGAATGACTAATTATTTAGTAAGCCCAAACAACGACTCCACTGTTATTTCTGAGAAGTCATGAATCCCCCTTAAAACACCCGGAAGCTTGGAAAGCACCTCAAGACGATCATCGGTCCCAATTGCGACAATGTTTTCACATCCTGCGTCATGTGCTGATTGTATCCCGCTCTTCGCGTCTTCAAACACGACGCATTCTGAAGGTGAGACTCCGATTGCTTTTGCAGCAAGAATATACGGGTCTGGTGCAGGCTTGCCCTTATGTGTTCCGTCATTAAATACGATAGTATTGAAATCAAACCAAGCGTCTAGATGAAGTTTACTCGCGAGGTAATGAAACATTTCCTCTGTTGAGGATGTCGCGATTGTCCTTGGTATGTTCTTCTCTTTTAGCTTGTTCAAAAACAAATCAAGCCCCTTGTACAGTCGGAAAAGTGGACTTGTGTCGACGATTTCTTGCACGTATATATCCTTATTTGCAGATAGCTCTGCTACTTTCTGCGTATCGAGTGAACCCGCTGACATCCTTTTGATAATATCTTTCGTCGGTACCCCACGGATTTGTTTAATCATTTCGTCATCGGTAACTTCTGTTCCTCGAATCATCTTCGACATCTTGTTCCAGGCTTCCTTCTGGATCGGATAATCGTCAACAATAACTCCGTTAAAATCAAAAATGACTGCTTTAAGTGACAT
>JAYRHC010000131.1:0-5298 GCA_041907525.1 Candidatus Woesebacteria bacterium | reverse complement strand
TCCTTACATATCTTCTTACATTCTCTTCGTGTTCTTCGATCGTACGTGCGAAGTGAAGCTTACCTTCTGAGTCATTCACATAATATACATAGGGAGTCTTGGGATCGGCATTCAGCACTGCCTCGATAGCCGCTAATCCAGGGTTACAAATAGGCCCCAGCGGGAGACCATCACGCACATAGGTGTTATATGCAGAGTCGACCTTGAGATCATCGACCGTCAGACCCTTCTTCCACCATGTTTTCTCCTCCCGACTATATCCTATCGCGTATTGTACCGAGGCATCTATCTGGAGTCTCATCGGCTCGTCCAGCCGTCTCAAAAGTACTGAGGCCATGGGCTGCCGATCCTCTGGAAGTCTCGCTTCCCGTTCCACCAGTGACGCCAGAATGAGTACTTCCTTCCCAGTAAGGTTTAATTTTTTTGCCTTTGCTTGCATCGCGGCAGAATATTTGTCGTTGAAGGTTTTCGTGAAGATTCCCAGAACCATGTCGGCATTTGCCGCTTTTGGTATGAGATAGGTGTCTGGGAAAAGGTACCCCTCTTCTGCTTTACTCAGAAAATCGGGGGTAGAGAAATCAGGCAACTCTTTTGCAAGTATTTCTGAGACCTCCTCTTTTCGCAGACCCTCAGGAATCGTCACCCAGACATCCATGCTTCCCTTGGTAAGCGCATTTGCTATCTCGAAAGCGCTCATCGAAGGTGAAAGACTGAAATCTCCTGCTTGGATCTGTTTCTCGATGCCGAGCTGTTTCACGACAATGTAAAATACCACCCGATTCCGAATCAGTTTCTCTCCAAAGAGGATATTCGCGATGGTGTTCGCTGTGTCGCCCTTCTTCACGATCACCGTACGTTTCCCTGTGTCATTCACATCCACAGGAAGTACGCCTTCGCGATACACGATATACATCGCCGAAACAATACCTAATACGAATGCAAGGGCAAGAAGAATTTTTTTCATAATAGCTTATGAGTTTAATAGAGTGGTCATTGCGAGCGGAATGAAATGAAGCGCGGCAATCTCACTAAGAATGGGATTGTCCCGATACTGTTTCCGACTTTGTCGGAATACAGTAACGTGGATCCCGCTCCGCGGGGCTTCATATTATCGATCACTCCTCGCAATGACGCATAACTTCAATTTGAATATGGATAATTAGGTTTCGAGTCCTGTAAACATCTCAACCACTTGGCGCCGAATCTGCCGTACTCGTAACATTGCTCTGGATACCAGGTACAGTCCTCGTGAGTCCAGAGTCCACGATGCAAATATATATACCAATATCATGATACCAAACGATAGAACCATAAGGGTGAGTAAGTTTAGGGTCCTGGTAGTATCGAAGATCAGACCATCCAGCACCCGTCTTACATCAAAAGTGATTATGGAAGCGAGAGCTGCAGAAATAGCGATTTTAACAAACTCTATTCCCATATCCCGTAGATCAAGTCCTCCGATACGGACGACGAACAGTGCGAAAAGCACAATGACCTGAATGATAATCGTGATGGAGAACGTTATTCCCAGTGCCCACACAGGAAAATGATACACAGCGACCACAAGCAGAGACATGACGGCATTGAGAGCGATAGAAAGGACGGTGATGATAAATGGGGTCTTACTATCCATCGTCGCATAGAAACATCGTGTGAGGAAATAATAGACGCTATGGAAAGGCAATGAGATACAGAAAAACGACATGGTAAGAGCAGTAAGTACGGTGGCATCCCAGTCGAATTTCGAACCTCCGTAGACAAGTCGCACCATCGCAGTCCGATTTACGATAAAAAATCCCGCGATAGGAACCGTTATAAAAAACAAGTTATTGAATGAATCGACGATGATCTTCTTCATTTCGTCAACCTTCTTATTCTGAAACATTTCGGCGAGATAGGGGAGAGAAGCTTGTCCGAAAGCCATACCAATAATTGACACAGGCAACAGCTGGAGGTGTTGAGCGAGGTAAAAAATCGTGTACGAACCTTGAGTGAGCAGACTCGAGAGCGACAGATCTATCGTCGCTTCGATCTGCGCTGCAAACACGGTCAGCATCCGCGGAATAATCATGCGGAAAAAATCCTGAATCTCATCTAGATATTGCAATACGGGTTGATAATGAAATTCGATCTTATGTAGGATTAACAGTTGGACAAGAAAAAATGAGACGGATCCCACGATCACCCCAAATACCGTGGATTGGATACCGTAGAGAGGAGTCAGCATAATGGTAACAATCACGATCGCGATGTTATAGAGCACGGGAGCGAGAGCAGGGATGAAAAATGATTTGTGTGCTTGAGATATTCCTGTCAGGAAATTACCAAACACCAGGAAGGGAAGTTGCCCCACGAGAAGCATCCGCGAAAGGGCGATCACCTGCAGGAGTTTATCTTCAGTAAATCCTGGTGTGACGAGCCGAACTACCCATGGCATCGCAATGAATAAAACAACCATCAAGATCACCATAACGATGGTGATGAGATTAATAATTGAAGAGGTGATCGCAGACTGCTTCTCCTTATTCGTGTTAAATTTGAGATAGAACGGGATGAATGTCGTGGTGAGTGCACCAGTGATCAGAATTTCAAAAACAAAATCGGGTATACGAAACGCAGCATAGAATAGATCAAGTTCCTCTTTCGTGAAGTACCCATTGAACACGCGATACCGAGCGAATCCGAATACGCGAGCGATCAAAAGCATCCCTGAAATCAATATCGTAGAGGAGATTATACCTGCCTGTTGAGCGAAGATAAAATCGCGTGTTTTGCGAAGAAGTGTATTCATAAGTCAAACGAATGCGACAATTGATTATATGATACTAAATGAGAAAGAAGAAGGACAATGCTAATCTCTAGCAACCCCTTCCGCCCGCTCAAGAATCTGAGGGGGTGAAGGGGTAGAAATATTGCCAGAACAATCCACACATAATCCTTCGAATGTTCTCCTTGACAAATGGTGAGAAATGGTGAAGAATGGATATATATGTTGTTTTTGGGTGAATATCAAGTAAACTTCTCAGGTCCAGGGAGATTGCTCCTACCCAAAAAGATCCGAGAGCTTCTCAAAGGGACATCGTTCGTACTAACGCGAGGATTTAATAACTGCCTGGCAGGATACGACGGAATCGAGTATGAGCAGAAAGCGAAAGATCTATTCAACATATCGCTCCTTGACACCGAAAGAATGGCAGATCGAAGGATGCTTTTCGCATCGACCGTTTATGTGGAGATAGACGATCAGGGCAGATTTGTCGTGCCGCGACATCTGCTGGAATATGGCAAGCTTACGAAAAAGGTGATGATCGTCGGCGTCGGCGACCATTTCGAAGTGTGGGACGAAGACAGTTGGCAAAGTTATAAACAATCTTTATCAGTATGAAGAGAATATTAGCATTGTTCACCCGATGGTTTGAATATTTGTTGAAGTATTGAGCATGCACACGCCCGTATTTCTCGAAAAAGTACTGTCGCACGTTCACATCCCACAGGATACACGGTATATCGATGCCACGCTCGGTGAGGGCGGTCATACGCTCGCACTCGCACGCAAAGGCTTACAGGTGCTCGCCATAGACGCAGATACGACCCAAATAGAGGCATTCAGACAAAAGAACCGATCTGAAGAGACGGGGTCGAGAATCACCGTCGTAGAGGGTAACTACGCCCAGGTAGCATCGATTGCACGTACGAATGGATTTGATCAGTGTGATGGTGTGCTATTTGATCTTGGATTATCGATGCGTCAGTTAACAGAAGGAGAAGGATTCTCATACAAGCATCTTCACCAGCCGCTAGACATGATTATTGATACGATTGCGAAACAAGGGGGGGCGACGAGGGCGGCTGATGTAGTTGCTTCATATAGCTATGAAGAGTTGAAAACAATGTTTGAGAAGTTCGGAGAACGAATACATGCGGACAGGATTGCAGGCGCGATCGTCGGGAGCAGATCCAAAAAGCGTATCGAGACTGTGGGCGATCTGGTACAGATAGTGGGTAAGGTAGCATCACAACAAGATATGCCTGCAATATTTCAGGCGATACGGATAGAAGTAAATAGAGAGTTCGAGAAGCTCTCGCAAGGATTGCATGGCGCGTGGGAAGTAGTCCGCCCTGGTGGGACGATACAGGTAATAACATTTCATTCGGGAGAAGATAGACTCGTGAAACTTTGGGCGCGGAAGTTAGCGTTGCGAGAGGTCGCAAAATACGTTGGAAGAGCAGTCAGTCAGGATAGGTTCGAACGGTCGGCGGTGCTTCGAGTGTATGAACGCACATTATAACCATTCATTTTTCGCTATGATTTCAAGAAGAATTCGTTACTCAGTATTCGGTAGTATTCTTGGATTACTCATTATCGGAAATGTGGTCGTGCACATCGTGAGCATGAATCTTTCGGAGGGTTCGCTCATGTTTGAAAAGCAGATTAGCTCACTGAAACAGTCTAATCAGAGGCTTGAATCAGAAATTCTTTCTCAATCATCACTTCAGACAGTAGCTGCGTTTGCTGCGAGTGAGGGGTATGTGAGTAGCGGACCTGCGGTACGGTGGATGGAGCCAGTCATGGCGGCGAGGTGAGGAAGTCGTCAGTAGACAGTAGGTAGTAAATAGAGAATAGCGTCCTCCAGAGGCGGATCCGCCTTTGGCGGAAATAGCGAATAGCGAATGGCAATGAGGTAAACCTCCCCTCACGTCCCCTCCTTGATCAAGGAGGGGAATAGAAGGGGTGGTACAGGCAGTCAGGAAGCTAGGGAATCAAGTGAGCGAGCGCGCAAATCCCTCCCTTGGGAGGGGGGGAAGAAATCCCTTTTTGTTTATGGGCTTGAAGGGGCAACGTCAAATTTCTGCAGCGGAAATGTCTGAGGAGTCCGTCCTTCGGCAGGCTCAGGATGACAATGTGACCGACGAGTTTTTACGCGAAGAAATTAGATGTTGCACTAAAAGAAACATGCTTTTTCATGTATGATAAAAGACAATGAAAAAGTTTAAGTTCGTATTCGTTTGTATTATCGGGGGATATGTACTTGTCCTGCTTTCCCTTCTTCGTATCCAGTTCTTCACCACCAATTATGCAGATAGCGCGGACTACATAAGAAAAAGCGTCATTTCTGCGAAGAGAGGCCTTATCTACGACAAAAATGGAGAACTCCTCACCGGCAGCCTCGTGAAATACGACATTACTGTTGATCCCATGTTTTTCAGACCTTCCGATACCCAACTGAAGAATATTGCGAAACTTCTCGTCACCGACACTGCGTCTGTCGAAGCACGGCTTAGTGCAGGATCGGATCG
>JAYRHC010000130.1:0-1836 GCA_041907525.1 Candidatus Woesebacteria bacterium | reverse complement strand
CTTAAATACAAAACTCTAAATTCTAAATTCGAAACTCGAACAGAGGAAGATGTCCTAGCGAATGGCTCTGTTCATTCGCCGATTTTGGTATCGGATACGATCGGCTTTATTAAGAATCTTCCGCCGAAGCTTATCCAGGCATTTCGCTCGACACTCATGGAGACGGTGAATGCAGATCTGCTCGTACATGTAGTCGATGCGTCAGATCCTGATATTGAGGAGAAGATCGAGACCGTGCAGAGGACACTGCACGACCTGGGGGTAGAGGACAAGCCCACGATCATGGTGCTGAATAAGATCGACCTGCCACCCGGAGCAGATATGCAGAAGATCAAAGATATCATCCAGATCTACAAACCCATATGCCTCTCGGCAAACGATAGCGAATCCACAAAAACCCTGGGTCAAAAGATAGCCGAGTCGCTCTAGACCAAGGAAGAAAACACGCATACATATACGGGAACTGCGATTAGAAGTCTTCGATAACTCCCTGGGGTTCCGCCAGTTTTGCTTGCCAATCAGGTCTACTACGCACTATTTCTGTAAGTAAAACATCCATTTTCTTTAACTCGCCCATGCCTGCCTTCAAAGTATCTGAGTTTAGACCTGCTCGATCATTAGTGCCATTAAGCATCGCATTAATAACTGGAGATGAGTCTTTCATACTTGTATCTGAGGAGAGAGTCGTTAATGCTCTGCGCACAGCATTAATTATGCTCCTCAGTCTCCTGATAGCCGTGATTGCTTCAGAAACCTTTTTCATATCTAGATAGCCTCTTGCAACTTCATTCATCAAGGCGGCCTTTATTGATTCGGGTCCATTGCGTGCAACATGTCGATCTTGTGAACTGAGTAGCGGAGCCTCGATTTCGCCAAACCCGATTTGTCGGTAAGCCCCCATGATTTGCTGCAATTCTGCACCGAAAATCAGGGAACGTCCTAGATTACTGATGTTAAACGGCACGCGGTTGGGTTCAGCTGCTAATATTTGTCTAATTAAAGCTGTGGCTTCGGCTTCATACTGATTTCTGAATTCATCTTCTTCGCCAATCGCAAGATTCCAAGCCTCTATTTGGACACCTGCTTGAGCAGCTGCAGCGCCATCCCCAAGTTTCTTATCAGCGGAAAGTGGACTATATTGACCATCTGATTCTGATGCCATAATAAAAAAGATAAATAAATAATGATAGGAACAAGGAGATTGTAGTAGTAGTAGTAGCTTGTCAAGCGTGGTTGAGCGTGGAAGAAGATGGTATACTTTCCCCGTTGTATGTGTGGGTTTTTCGGTGCTAATTTTTTACAATTGTTAGGATTTAGAGTTTAGAATTTAGAATTTTCCACATGTCCACTTTCCTCTCCACCTCCATCCCCTATGTCAACGCGAAACCCCACATAGGCTTCGCATTCGAGGCAGTGCAGTCTGATGTTCTCGTCCGTCTCTTTCGCCAAGCAGGAGAGCAAGTATATTTCACGACGGGCACCGATGAGAACGCGCTCAAGAATATCGAATCTGCGGAGAGAGCAGGGAAGCCTGTACAAGACTTCGTGGATGAGAACGCAGACGTATTCCTGAAGCTCTGCAAGGCTCTCGGAATTAGCTTTGATACCTTTATCCGCACCACTTCGACCAAACATTTCGTAGGTGCTCAAAAGTTGTGGACGTTAAGTGCGAAAGACATCTACAAGAAAACATATTCTGGTTTGTATTGTGTGGGATGTGAGACGTTTTACGAAGATGGAGAATTCACAGACAATATCTGTCCGCATCATAAGCGCAAACTCGAGCTTGTAGAAGAAGAGAACTATTTCTTCGCACTTTCCCGTTATCAAGCACAG
>JAYRHC010000129.1:0-3326 GCA_041907525.1 Candidatus Woesebacteria bacterium | reverse complement strand
GCGGTGGAATGTTTCAACAATTCCTTAGTGTAGGTTGCTACAGTAGCATCCTGGAAAATTCGTTTGAGCACAGAGACCTGCACCTCTTTCGATTCTTCGATTTCCCTAGTTGGTGTTTGGGCAACGAACGTGTCTATCTGACCGAGCATCTCATTCACATGCCCTCGGTCTGCAGTTATGATACGGGCGACCCTCTGTACATTTTGTGCTCTTGTCACGATACCCATCGTTTCATGGAGTATCGTACGGATTTTCTCGCGTGAGATATTCGTACTCTCTGATATCCGATCAACGATCTCCGTGAACGATGATCCGAGATGCTGGAGGTAGGTCACGAGCACTTGTTTGGTGGCGGTAAGGTTGGTCCCTGCGCTGGAGGCGATAGACTGAAGTAGTTTCTGATTTTCCACAATATTATTGACTACCCTATTGGTCGTACCAATAATCTTTTCGCTGTTTACCACACGCATCGTCTCCTGAACAACCTCTCGTACTTTCTCTTTGGTAATCTGGGTACTTGATGCAATATGATCAATAACTTGTTGTAATGGTCTTTCTGCAACTTGTGCATAGGATTGTAGGATCTGTTTCACCACTGAAGTTTCTGCCTTTGTATTATTCGTGATTGCGCTCATGGCTTGCTCGTTATTCACTATGGAAGTCACCTCTGAGGAGCTGGCTTGGGATATAGTGCTTATGGGAGCATAGGTCGACTGCGTCACCGACTGCACGATATTGATCGTCTTCTGTTTGCTCATGGTGTTAATCACCGAGTCCATCGATTTCGCGATCTCATTTCTCCGATCGATGTATTGTTGAGATGATCGTGCCGTGGTGCTCAAGATATACTGAGCGAATGTGTCATTTTTTGTCGAAGCACGGGTGAAGAGCTCGGTACGGAGGTTCAGGAATTTCTGACGATCAGCCGCCGTCTGCGCCGTGAGCGGATTGGTGAGCATAGCCAGATTTTGTTTCGCGGTGGTGACCAGAGTCTTGCTCGTCTCAAGCCTGGCGACGTCTCTCAGCGTCGTCGCACGTAGATTCAGTGTGGCGACGATGTCGGTCGTTCTTGCCTGTCGAACCATATTCGCATTGTCCAAGCGGACTACGGAAACTTTCTGATCTCTTGTATCACGCGTTTTGGTCTCTGGTCTTGTTTGTAAGGGCTCTGGCGGAGGTGTATCGAATTTCGGCGGGTGGCTGGGCGGTGGGGTCGATGGCGATGGCTTGGATGGTTTGTCCAAGTAACCGTATAATGCATTCTTGATCGCATAGATACCGTCACAACAATCGTCACGGAATATGCGGAGGAGCCACCAGGGGAACCACGTCGCAGCCCACCAGAGAATGAGTGAGATGATATATTCGGCGAAGGTATCTATATAGTTCCCGTTATTGAGACCATTCAGTGTCTGTGCAGGGCCACCGTACGTGATACGAATCGCGGTAGGGAAAATATATCCGACGGCTTTCTCGATCCGAGAGAAGTCGAATACGAAGGGTATTCCGTCTGCGAACAATTTCGCAGTGGCACCGAAAAAGAGAGCGAAAAGCGGTCCATAGAATAACCACTGGAAAAATACCCCGATCCATATCTTCCCTGTATTTCTAACCAAGGGGAAAGAGAGGAGTAGGGGAAGAAATGGTGACACAAGGAGGAGAAACCACAGAATGATTTTCCGTAATATAAACATAACTCCCATCATGTAGTTTGTGATTATGCTTATCTTCAACACGAACATCTCAGTCTTAGCCGCCTCTTGGACTCGGATATTCAGGTCACGACATCCGTAGAAACCCACATAGTTTGCCTCATTACTGGTCGCGCCGAAGTACGTATTGAAGACTCGATTACCCCCCAGGGTCTCGATAAAGAATTTCATGAGAATATCGGAGAGTGATATGAGTGTATAGACAATGGTAGCCGATAAGGCTATGTACAAGATCGACATGCCGATCTTTATGAGAGCACTCTGCACTGAGAATTTGTAGCCACTGCGCAGTCGAAGCGATAGGGCTATCGCAAGTCCTAAGATTGCGCTTACGAGAATCATGAAGCTGAGCGCGATATTCCGATTCATCGCCCAGATCTGCTTCAGGGAGATCGATTGATCGACTGCCGGGCGCATGAGTGTCCAGTAGATAAACTGGCGGGAGCGATCCACAGCCTTGCCAAGATCTGTGACTTCAGCGTCCTCTGCCCAGAAGTGACGTGATTTTGGGTCGTTGACGAATGTCCTGTCGGGCAACACTGGTGTGGGCTCAGGCGCGTAGCTTGACGCACACATCTCGTTCTCGGTGCGTTTGATAAGGCCCGACTTAAATGTATTATACGAATCTCCATATGGCTGACCCGACCGAGTATAGAAATCATTGAACGTGGGGTTTGGCGTCACTCCTGGGGGATATATGTTAGGGCAGGTACTGGTATCTACTCCACTACAGGGGATGGGGGTGATGCTGAGACGGATATAGTCGTAGAAATCAAGCGCGTGAGCCACGGGAGGGAGCGTGTGAGAAACAAAAACCAACACCGCGAATGCAGCGACTAGTACAAAGCGAGAATATCTCATACGTTCGATATTAAAATGTACCAGTATTTCCATGTATTGACAAGTGTAATCGGATCGTGCACAATGAGACATCAAGACATCGATTGATTTAGTTTTTATTAGTTATTTCTTCGTATGCGTATATCTAAAATCCTCATAATCTCCGTAGGACTCTTGTTCTTTGTCACTATGGTCAGCACAGCGCGGGCTGCTGGAGTGAGGAAAAATGTAGAATCTGCATGTTTACGTACTACTCGCTGTGATAAAGCAGCAGCGGGAGAATGTAATGGACAGAATTGGAATCCCCTGATTCAAGTGCATAGGGCACTTCTTGAAATGGAGAATAGTCTCAGCTCCGATCAGGTGTTCTTACACGAATGCATTGAGATGCCGGGGAAACAAGTGTGTTTACCGATGCCCATAATCCGAGAAGGTACTCATTGGAAGTTTAAGAATTATAAGGCTGATCATGCGCTCACACCAGATCATAATTACCTCCAAGACACTGTTGTATGGAACCGAAACACTGATAAACAGTGGTTCATAAATGCCATGGAACAGAAATGTATCGCGTCTTTTGTCCAGGAAAGTGATGGTGAGGCAGAGTGTCTTGACCATGATGGCGTAAGGGGAATCGTAAGTACGTATTTGGCTAGCGATGAATGGCGAGCAGTAGACAGTCTTCTGACAAGTGAAGATTACCAATTCCATGGATTATATGATGCAGGTACATTAACACCTATCGTGAATTATCCAGCGGTAGGTAATCAGGGT
>JAYRHC010000128.1:0-2308 GCA_041907525.1 Candidatus Woesebacteria bacterium | reverse complement strand
TGACTGACGAAGCAATCTCATGATCAAATGCATCATGAGTAGATATGGCACATCATATTCGTGCGTAGTTTGTGATAAAATACACTGTCAGGATAAGTATTATTAACAGAGCGGTATTTGCAGGAGTCATCTCGACTCCCCGCTCAAGAATCTGAGCGGGGGTGGAGAGATCCCTTTTCTTTAATCATGATTCTTGGGGAGTGGTGTAGCGGTAACACGTCTGTCTTTGGAACAGAAGACCCTAGGTTCGAATCCTAGCTCCCCAGCCAAGGTCAATGGTCAAACCAATATTCATTACAAATGCAAGGAAAACTTCAATCGAAGGTGTTTTATATGCAACGCCTGGGAAATTGCTTGTGATAGTTTGTAATGGTTTCAATGATGTCTATACGCATCCTTCGATCAGTACATTAGTTCAATTGATTCATGGAGGTGGTTTTTCTATCTTTACATTCAATTACGCTCGTGACTCCAGTGGAATACATGTACAAAATCCAGTAGCTGGTGTAGAGCAGATAAGCAGTGTGATCACCACGTGGTTGCGAATGTTATAAGCACAGAATAGTATGCAACAGATATACTCGGCAGTCCTTTGGAATAGATAAAATATGAGCGAAGCAATTATTCACCTTTTAAATTATGGGGTATATTAGGAATGCGTTAGCAGACAGACGATTTTTTCTTTTCGAACTTGGGGTCATAACAATCGTGGCTTTGGATAGACAGTTTTGGTCTCACCAGCACTATCAATTACGCATCTTCCTCTGTATTGCTGCTGTGTTCTATATCGGTATTGCCTCGATAACGATCGGATTACATAAGAAAAACTTGGGTCTTGTTGCTATAAATTGGTTAGTATCACTGCAGGAGTTCCTGTTACCAGTAATCATGCTATTTGTATTGTTAATAGGACTCAAAGTATTCTGGCCTTCATTATTCGAACTTGGAATACGATATCACTCGGTAAACGATGTTATCTATAGATTATTGGCGTATATAGTCATATCCGTACCCGTCCAAGAACTTATTTTCAGGGGTTATGTGGTGAACCGTTTAGAACAGTTTTCAACAGACAAGACATTCGTAGTCTTAGTATCTACGTTCATTTTCAGTGCAATTCATTGGCCTTTCGGGAGTCTACTGATGACAGTAGGGTCTTTCGTATTTGGTATATTCCTATCTCACAACTTTATTAAGTTTCGTAACTTATATTCTGTGATCATAATTCACAGCATCCTTGGTATCGCTGTTACTCTCTTAACGATTCAGTTATATTAGTTCAGAAGTCACGCGTCATTCGGAGCCTTCTGCGGATCGGCGCCCTAACAGAACGGTGATTATTCTACCTCGGTTTGCGGCAGACAATCGTTATTATGGACTATTCTTGGTCTTACAGAGTTTGAAGAATAATTATCTCGAGCTCACGAAAGCGACTGACATTTATTATTATCGGAGGCAAGTACGAGTTCCGTTTGCGATCCGATCAGGTGGTACAATTTATCCATGAGCACTAAAACACCATCCATTTATTCTCTCACCATCTCACTGAATGACTGGAGTCCACGGATATGGAGGAGGCTGTGGGTACGGGGGGATACGAAATTGGACCATCTGTCGTATATACTATTTTCAAGTATGGGGTGGTGCGGTTACCATCTTTCTGCCATCATTGCCCATGATGTCCGGTATACGGATGTATCTATAGATGACCCCTCGCCTGACTGGAAAGACTGGGAAGAGTATGTATTGGATGACATAGTGAAAGACGGGCTAGCGCAATTCCAATACGCATACGATTTCGGCGACAATTGGAATATGACAGTAAAAGTTCAAAAAAGAAAGAATTCTGATCCACTCGCTCCATATCCCGTCTGTGTCAGTGGGAAAAATGCCGGACCCCCGGAAGACGTCGGTAGTTATCCTGGCTTCGATCGTTTTATTAAGATCATGCGCAATAAGAAACATCGTGAGTATAAAGAACTCAGTGAATGGTGGGGGGACGAATCGTTTGATCCTTCATATTTCTCTACAGAAGAAGTTAATTCCCTCATACAAGATCAAGATGCTTTTAAAGAATACGTTAGCGAGAAATTTGGCTGATTGGTCTTTATTTCTTAAAAAGTGTTACATAAACATATGTTACTTTACAAGCGTAAAGTAACATATACATATATATGTATCACTTTCCCTATTTCGCTGCGTGAGTAGTAATGACGCCGAACGGGGACGTATGGATGGATCAGTAGTATGCACACGTCTAGCCACAAATTGATATACTCAACTCAATGAAAACTGTGGATGAGCTGAC
>JAYRHC010000127.1:0-3262 GCA_041907525.1 Candidatus Woesebacteria bacterium | reverse complement strand
CGGCGCAAGACCCCTCAGGAGAGCCATTCAGAAGCTTCTCGAAAATCCGATATCTGAGATGATCATCGGGAAAAAAGCTCAGGATGGAGATATCATCGTCGTTGATTTCCAGAATGACTTTATTTTCAAGACGGAAAAACCCCAACAGGTGATGGCAGAGAGTATCGCGAAGAAAGCGAGTGAAGCAGCAGCGGATGTGAAGCTGTCGAGACAAGAGAAAGTCACTACTCCTTCACGACGACTGATTCCATACGTCTGTATCGATTCGGGGATGCAATTCGAGACGGAGGAGGTGCCGAACTCGACAGTAATCTGCCCGTTCAATGCGAAGGAAAAAACGATTAAAGCGAGTGACCTACAGGTAAAAGAGGTTAAGAATACTACAGCAAGTCAGCAAGTGAATACGATGGATACAGCCATGGTGAGTACCCCCCCTGCAGAAGACACGAGTTTCGCAGGTGCATACCAGGCCACTGCGTAGGATAAATGTAAGAAATTACGTCTATTGTATCATCGTGATCCGCCGAATCGGCGGAGGCAGTAGAGACAATTCATGAATTGTCCCTACACATGTCGAGAACCGATTCCCCACAAGTCCTGTACAATCTTTATGAACCTTCCTTCCCAACTCCTCGCACAGTGTATCAAAATTGGCAATCCCGCGGGACCCAACCCCACTTCAGAGATCTGTGGACCCTTTCCGACGAAAGTAGTAGGTGCTGCAAACCCATGTCCCACAGGGAATTGTTTTGAAACCCCTGGAGATGTCATTTCACGCATCATGGAGTATGCATTCCCGTTCGCGGGTATTATTCTCCTTTTTGTGATTATCCTTTCAGGATACCAGCTTATTATCTCTCACGGAGAATCCGCCAAGATACAAGCCGCCTCTAAACGCATTACCTACGGATTTCTTGGATTCGCGCTTCTCATCGTCTCGTACGTCATCGTGAAAACCGTTTCCTATATCCTCGGATTTGATTCTCCGATCTGAGCCTCAGGACAATGTATTTATGTATTGTAACTCGGCATTTCTCTGGTACGATTGTGAAGGGAAATTATGCATAAACCAATCTCTCTGTCTAACCCTATCGTTATCTCAGTCGGTGGGGCTCTCATCGTCACTCATGGTAATGTTAAGGTAGAATTTTTGTCAGCACTTAATACCCTTATACGCGAGCATGTGAAGCTTGGAAAACGGTTTATGCTTATCGCAGGTGGTGGAGGAGTCTGTCGTGAATACCGTGACGCGGGGAAAGCGATCGTACACAATATGCCCGATGATGACCTAGACTGGCTTGGTATTCATGCGACAAGACTCAATGGACACCTACTTCGAACGATCTTCAAAGACATCGCTCACCATCGAATGATCGAGAATTATGCACACAAGCTCGAGAATTGGACGGAACCGATCGTGATAGGCGCTGGCTGGAAGCCAGGACACAGCAGTGATTACTGTGCGACGTATCTGGCGCGAGAATATGGAGCGAAGACCCTTATCAATCTATCCAATGTGGATTATGTGTATGACAAAGATCCCAAAGTCGATGAGAGTGCCAAACCTCTCAAAGACATCACTTGGTCACAGATGGAAGAAATGCTGGGGACGAAGTGGATCCCAGGACTGAATGCACCCTTCGATCCTATCGCATGTCAGCTTGCGAAGGAACATGGTCTCACCGTAGTCGTCGCCAATGGTCGACATCTGATAAATCTCGAAAATATCCTAGATGGCGAATCATTCAGGGGTACGGTGATACGATAGCTAGGTAATCAGGCAGTCAGGAAATCAGGGAATCAGGCAATCAGGCTTTCAGGTAGTCAGGCGAAAGGAAACAGTGAACGGCTGACAGATTGTCGTTGCAATCCGCTGTGTCATGCTGAGCCTGTCGAAGCATCCCTTCCACATATGAAAGACAAACTCGAGAAAGTCGTTGGGTTCGTAGAAATGTATGGGGCTTGGATGACCATTATCTTCTTTACTGTCTCGTACATTCTGCTCGTGCTCCATCGATACTGGCAGTTCCAATATTTTTTCACTGATAATGTGTATTTTCAGAAAGCTCTATGGAGTGTAGCCCGTCTTCAGACACCGATCGTTGAACATAAATTCCTCGGGAGGATTCACATTTTCGGTGACCATTTCCACCCGACTATCTTTCTCCTCTCATTGTTTCTTGCACTGACTGGGAAGCAGGAGGTCACCCAACTTGCGATGATCATTCCTCTCAGCATATCTCTCATTTTAGCATTGAAAGTGGGCAATCTACTAATAAGGACCAAATGGATTATGATCGCCATTACGTTCGCATCTTTTATGTATCTGGGCACACAGCACGCGATGATATTCGGCTTTCATGAGCTCCATCTAGCTCCTTTATTTTTCTGGATCATGGTGTATGGGTACTTTTTCAAAAAATACAAGACGTATGTGCTTGGGTTACTATTGTTGCTTCTGACGAAGGAGACGATGGCAGTGGTTGTGTTCTCTTGGGGGTTGTTCCTGCTTTTATCAGGCAAGAAGGCTCAACTGCGCCATGCACTCGTCATTATCGCGGTCGCGGTGTCGTACTTTCTGCTCATAACGAGAGTTGTCATTCCCCATTTTAGTACGGGTTATCTGTATGCAAGCTCTATACGTTTCCCGAACGATCTCGCAGGCTTAATCACCCTGCTCTTGATACCGGATCAGAAGATTGGAACATTCCTCGTGTCTATGGCGAGCTTCGGATTCTTACCGCTTCTGAATATCGCGACACTTCCTCTTGTGTTACAGGATTTTCTTATCCGTTACCTTTTTCCTATACAGGGAAATATTCAATATTCGCTCGAGTTCCACTACGGGATAGCCTTAGTACCGCTTCTTACATTTTCATCACTATGGTCTGTGCATACATTGGAGAAAAAAATTCGCAACTCATTTGTATTCGCGCTGGTAAGCATCATGGTAGTTGCCAGTATCGGATTCCACCTCTTTTATCAAGGAAGGGGGCCACTCCAGCAGGTATATATCCCAGATTTCTACAAAATCACACAAGACAATACCTTCCTGTGGGAGCTGATCAATGCCGTTCCCAAGAAGGGTAAGATATCCACCATGAACCATCTTGGTTTCGCTCTTTCTGATAGAGATGTGTATCCGCTCCCCATGACCTTAGATCAGCTTCATATCATGAACCCCGACTATGTGGTTTACGATAAACGAAGAGAGCAAAGCCCTGCCAACATCCTCTCTTTCTCCACATTTGATGAGTATTTT
>JAYRHC010000126.1:0-2627 GCA_041907525.1 Candidatus Woesebacteria bacterium | reverse complement strand
TTCTTCGATGGCATGGTGATCGAAGTGAGTAATACAGGCATTGAAAAGATACAAGAAGATGATGAGTATGCATATTGGCGCATAGCTGCAGGAGAAGACTGGATCGATCTCGTGGAGCGCATGGTACTCAGGGAAAATCTGGGAGGGCTGGAGAACCTCGCCTATATCCCCGGGAAAGTAGGTTCTGCTCCGATCCAAAATATCGCCGCGTACGGCCAAGCGCTAGAGGATGTCTGTGAAAGTGTGGAATATATCCTGCTGCCTTCTCTCGAACATAAAATATGCAAGGGTAAAGAGTGTGAGTTCGCGTATCGTCAGAGTAAGTTTAAATCCATGCTGAAAGAGAGTCATCATGGATTTATCATCTGGTCTGTAGTGCTCAAACTAGCAAAACCCTCGAAACACACCATAGAGGCAGGATACTTCTCAAACTATGAAAGTCTCCAATCAGAGCTCTCCCATCTAGACGGCAAGCGACCTACTATACAGGACATATATCGTGCCGTCGTAGCTTTACGGAAGAAGAAGCTTCCCGAGGTCTCAGAAGTGGGCACCAACGGTAGCCTCTTTATGAACCCGATCGTCAAAGGTGAGAAGGTGAAAGAACTTCTGAAGAAATTCCCAAAACTTCAATGCTATCCGACAGAAAAAATGAAATATACTATCAATTCGCCATTCGCCATTTCCGCCAAAGGCGGATCCGCCTCTGGAGGACGCCATTCGCATCTGTATAAGATCGCGGCTGGGCATATTTTTGATGAGATCGGGTGGAAGGGGAAACGCGTGGGCAAGGTAGGGACGTGGAAGAATCATGCCCTGGTGCTCTGTAACTATGGAACCCATGACCCAGGTGATATAATAAAAGTGATAGAAATGATGCAGGATGATTTCGAGAAAGCGACCGGGATCCACCTCGAGCCGGAGATAAATATTGTAAAGTAGGAATTCAGGAATTCAGGAATTCAGGAAGTCAGGCAATCAGGCAATCAGGAAGTCAGGTATTCAGGAGTTGAGGCGGTCAGGAATATAGTCGACAGTCGTCAGGAATTCAGCTTGCCCTCCGATGAGGAGGGGCAGTCAGGAGATCAGGAAATAGATAATAGCATTCTCCAGCTGGCGGGGGCATGCGCAATGACCATGAACGATTTTTGGCATTTGAGTTTTAGATTTTATTTGACATTTGAGTTTTTCATATGCACGACGCGTACATTATCCAGGGCGGGAAACCACTCAGGGGCGAGGTAGAGCTTGCAGGGGCGAAAAATGCCTCCATCAAGCTCATGATCGCGAGTGTCCTTTTCGATGGTCCTACGATCATCCACAGAGTCCCTCATAACGGAGATAACAATGAGCTCAGGAGCCTTCTGCATGATATCGGAGTGTCAGTCGAATTCGCAGGTTCCACCGTCACCGTGAACGCGTCCACGGTCAGAAGCCACGAAGTAAACCTACTCTATGGGTCGAAAGTACGATCTTCATTCTTGCTTTTCGGTCCACTGCTGCATCGTTTTGGTGAAGCACGCATCCCTAACCCAGGAGGATGCAGGATCGGGGCGCGACCGATCGAGCGCATCATAAATGGCATCCAAGCTCTCGGTGTAGATGTGCGGTACAATCACGAGACTGGCTTCTATGAGGCAAAGTTAACAGGAGGCGTCTCAGGAGAATATACCTTCGAGAAACCGACCCACACCGGCACTGAGGCACTCATTCTTCTTGCTACCTGTGGGAAGGGGAGTGTGACACTGCATAACTGCGCACTCGAGCCAGAGATCGATGACCTTATTCTCTTTCTGAACAATGCAGGTGCGAAAATCCACAGAGACGGAAAAGATATATCCATACGAGGAGTCTCTTCGTTGAAACAAAAGTCGCCACATACCGTCATCGTCGACCGCAATGAGGCAGTCACCTACGCTGCGATGTCGTATGCCACGAAGGGCGACATTACGATCACGAATCTCGATCCACATCTCATACAAGCGTTTATTGAAAAAGTCCATGAGGCAGGGGGAATAGTCCATATTCTTCCCAACACTGGTGTCCGTTTTCAGTCAAATCAGCGATTGAAAGCGACGGACGTACAGACAGCACCTCACCCTGGCTATATGACTGATTGGCAGCCGCAGTGGGGACTGATGATGGCGACCGCAGATGGCGTGTCCACCATCCATGAGACGATCCTCGAGTCACGGCTCAACTATGTCCAGGAACTTCAGAAAATCGGAGCTGAGATAGAATTTTTCCAACCAAAGGTAGAGCATCCAGAGTCACTGTACCAGTTTAATTTCGATCCAAAGAAAGAATATCTGCAGGCGGTACGGATAACTGGAGTAGACAGGCTACATAATGGGGTCATGACGGTGCATGATCTTCGGGCAGGCGCGGTCGTCGTCATGGCGGGGCTCTCTGCAGAGGGGGAGTCAGTGGTCTATGGAGTCCAGCAAGTCGAACGAGGCTACGAAAATTTGCTTCAGAAGATCCATTCTTTAGGCGGGAATATAAAAAAAGTATAAAATAACCACGCTTCGGATGATTGTCATTGCGAGGAATGCGTAATAGTATGAAGCCCCGCAGAGCGGGATCCACGTTACTGTATTCCGACAAAGTTGGAAACAGTATCGGGA
>JAYRHC010000125.1:0-2483 GCA_041907525.1 Candidatus Woesebacteria bacterium | reverse complement strand
TTCATCGGACTCATCCCTCAGACCGATTTCCTGAAGGGAACAGTGGATATGGATGAGAGAGGATTCGTCAAAACGAATGATAAACTCGAGACAAGTATGCCAGGAGTATTTGTCGCGGGAGACTGCCGTGAAGGAGCTACAGCACAGGTCGCAGCAGCAGTAGGGGACGGCGCGAAAGCCGCGATCCATGTACGGGAATTCTTACAGAATGTTAGATGAACTAGGGTATAATCTCCCCATGTCAAGACGCACTACTCTCCTCTTTGATTTCGATGGGACTCTTGTAAATTCTCTCGATCAGTCTCTTGAGATACTTCGTAGCATTGCGAAACGGCATGGTTTTCGGACCATTACTGATGATGATGTGAAGACCATACGGGGTGGTACCATCCGCGACGCCTTCAAATACATGCAGGTTCCTTTCTATAAATTGCCAATACTCCTGCTGGAGGGCCAACGTGAGCTTCGCAATAAGGTTTCTGCTCTGCGACCTTTCTCTGGGATGACGGAAGTACTTCAGAAACTAAAAACCGAGAATATGAGCCTCGCTATCGTCACCTCGAATGATGAGCACGTGGTGAAAGATTTTCTTGATAGGCATCAATGGGATATGTTCGACTACGTACAGGCGGGGGTGAATCTCTTCGGTAAAGCGCACGTGATCCGCAATCTCCTCAAAAAATACAAGGTGTCTTCTGAGAGCGTGCTCTATATCGGAGACGAGATCCGCGATATAGAAGCCGCTCGATCTGTAGGCATCCCAATAATCTCCGTGACATGGGGATTCAACACCCGGGACGCGCTCGCACGGTATAAGCCTGACTATCTGATCGACACACCCGCTGAAATACTACTGCATATAAATTCTAAACTCTAAATTCTAAACTCGATTCGCTATTCGCTTTTCGCTATTTGAGCCAAAGGCTCACGCGTCCGCCACTGGTGGATCCGCCTCCGCCAAAGGCGGACAGGTCTGGAGGACGCTATTCGCCTATATATAGGTCTTCCAGCTCCTTCACGCTTCCGAAGGCGACGCGGTCAAGTACGAGGTCACCCATCCCCATCATGACAGCAGGGACGATGGTGTATTCTCCATACTTGTTATTGACTGAGTCCAGCGCATCAGATACACAACTCGCTTTCTCAAGCCCCGTCTCAAAGAGTGTTTCTTGCTCCACCCCATGAGGGACAAGGTCATAACAACTTACACTGAGTTTCGTGACAACCTTACGCAGAGGCTGACTATTGAATACAAGCAGTGCATTTCTATACAAATCCTGTGTAGTATAGAGTAGATTGTGCCCCTTGCGCGCCTTATGCCAGAAGGTGTAGTCTGCATAGAGCATCGCGACGTGGATACCATATGCACCCTGCCCACTCCTCCGCAATCGTCGGCCCATCTTCTCACATAGCTTCATAAGGATCCGCGCAAGCTCTTCGGGATTATCAGTTTTTTTTCCGAGTGCATAATCCTGGCCGAAGCTTTTCCGTGCGAACTCGACTCCATCGACCTCATATCCGCGGAGCCGCTGATACCACTGGTATCCCACAATACTGTGAAATACCTCATATCTCAGCGTATCGGCCGCGGCGTCCAGGAATTGCAGGGGGGTGAATATCCCCACCGCATTGAGTCGAGCTTCGAAACGCTTGTTAATTCCGCAGATATCAGTAAGAGTCATTCTGCTGTAGACTTCCCGAATACGCGCATGGTCGATGACTTCGAGTCCGTCGGGTTTTTTGAGTGATGCTCCTGTCTTGGCAAGAAATCGATTTGTGCCAATACCTACACTGCAGGATATCCATTCACCGATCTCCGCACGCAAACGCTTCTTGATCTCGATCGCTACTTCTATAAGATCGCGTTTCAGGACATACTCCATACCATTGAAATCAAGAATGGCTTCATCGATAGACTTGGGAATGACGATCGGAGAATAATCGCCGAAAATCTTTTTGAACTTCACGTGCACATCGCGCACGAGAGGCGGATCGGGTGTACGGACAATAACATCCCGACAGATAAGGCGTGCCTCTCGCACCGTCATGCCCACACGGATACCGAGCTTCTTGGCTTCGATAGAAGGGGAGAGGACGCAGCCATTGGCAGTCGCATATGCCGCGACGACGAGGGGTTTCCCGCGCAGGTGCACGAACGCTTGCTGATATACGGTAGCGAAGCACGAGTTCAGGTCTATGTGCATGATAAGCGGGCGGTTGTGGTTAAGAAGCATTTCCATCTGAGACTTGTTCCAATGTCCAATGCAGTGTGTCACTATCGAACCGAAGACGGAAATCAAGCGAGCCATCAGTCACATGAAAAATATGCTGTATGGTGCGTCCCTCGCGCACCTTATGATAATAGCCAAGCTTCTGCATCAGATAATCCTTCGCTTGCCAGCGCACCTTCACTGGCATCACGGTACCTGTGCTACGGTCGTATTTGGTGATGACGCTCACGCGCTCCTGGATGATTTCTAACA
>JAYRHC010000124.1:0-6115 GCA_041907525.1 Candidatus Woesebacteria bacterium | reverse complement strand
TACATTACCTGATGTATCTACGGTTATACCGTATGGATTAAAAAACTGCCCATCACCTGATCCACTGCTTCCCCATGTGGCTTGGAATACACCTGATGAATTGAATTTTTGGATACGGTGGTTATTTGTATCAGCTATATATACATTACCTGATGTATCTACGGTTATACCTTGTGGATAATTAAACTGCCCATCACCTGATCCCTGACTTCCCCATTTGGCTTGGAATACTCCTGATGAATTGAATTTTTGGATACGGTGGTTATATGTATCAGCTACGTACACGGATCCATCTGAAGCAGATGCTATACCGGAAGGATTTGAAAGTGAAGCATATTTAAAGGTATCGGTATTTGCTGGAATCTGTCTTACAAAGTTAGGTACATCCGTGGGGTTGGCTGCCTGGACTCTCGCATTGAGAAGATATGTCCCGAAGAAGAGAGCTGAGAGGAACAGGAGCGCGAATAAACGCATAGGGACATTGGTTCTTAGGATACTCATCGCATACATAATACACACCAGAATACTGTTGTGTCAATGGCATGTTAGAAGTGGGTACGCAAAGTCAGGGCGGGACTTGCAAGATAGACCGGTGCATCGCCCGCGCGCCGATATGTGGGGAAAAAGGCGGTCTTCATGAGCTCCCATCTGGTGGTATTGGTCTTCAAATGCAGACCATCCAATCGCGCGAGAATCACCTTGAAGTCCTTGCGCGGGTCCCCTGTCCTAGGTATCGTCAGTATGTGATCTTTAGGTATGGAGGTATCATGCGTGAGGCGTCGGTACAAGGGGTCGGGAGACTCGAGCAGCAGTACATAATGCTCCCTCGCGAAATGTGACACTGTATAGAATGCTCTCGTCTCATCGATGTACTCATATTGTGTAAGCAGTGCGATCTTGAAATGTCTCAGGTCTGGTGCGTCATCCAAGAATATATCTTCGGGTCTCGCAAGCACATATCGAAAGTCAGCATTGAGAAACCATTCTTCATTCAGTCTGAGCCAGTCATACGCTTCCAGTCCTTCTGGGGGACGATCCTTCGCGCGCAGACTCGTGAACGTGAGCACCGGTTCATATTCTAGGCTGATCGGCTTCGTATCTGCGTGTGGAAGTTCAAACAGTGTCCATGGGGGAAATGTTTCCTTTAAGGCAAAATCTTTCCCTATGTGTTCAGATAACAATTTGGTATTTAAGTCTGTTCTACTTACAACATACTTCACCCCAAGCAGACTGGCGCGTTTTAAGTGATTGTCAAATGGTTGGCTGTAGAATTCATCTGCCTTATAGCCACCCTGGTTTTTCTCATCAGTACAAAGCCAGCAGGTAACACCATAACTTTCATGAGCCAAAGAAAAAGAGTTCCGAAGCGGCTGGGCAAAGGGGGCTAATAAACTTGACTCACGGAATGCGCCCCACAATGTTTCATGAGTCCCCTGGGCACCTACCAAAGCCGATAAAATAAAGTGCGTTGGCTGCTGGCTTTTAGGAAGGTATGGAGTGGGGTTGTCATCAAGCCACACCTCAAAAATGCTCCTGCCGTCAGTGAGATGGGAGATGTAATCGATCATCCTATGCTCATTCGCAGATAAGTGATAAATCCCACTTATAGACCGATACACAGGCGGGTACCAGTACAGTATGGGCGCCACGATAATCACAAAACCAATAGCAGCGTGCATACCTTGGAGAGAGAGCCAGTCAAGCAGAATAAAAATGCCTCTTGGTGCCAAGATCATCAGAAATAAATAGGCAATAGGAAATATTCTAAAAGGCTGAAGTGGAATGGAAGGAAAAAAGTACGACAAAGGTGTAACGGTAAGTAGGAAAATAATCAAAGAACTAATGAAAATACCACTGTTGTTTACTAACCTATATTTTAATGCATAAAATCCAGAAGCAAATCCAAGAGTTAGCGGCACAACCATACTCAAAACAGCTATGTACAACGGAACATTGCCAATGGCCTTAGTCAGAAAGTAGTCGTTGTAGCGAATCATGGGAATATACCAAAAGGCGGCCAAAATCACAGATAGAACTAAGTGGGCTAGGTATTTTTTAGCAACCGCCCTTCTTTTAAACACTCTCGATTTCAGAACCGTAAATACACCAAAAACTAGTGCGGCGGGCTGGGCAATATGGACATTAGATATTAAAACCAACGCAAACAAAAAAACAGACGCTATAAAGTATTTCTTATTCCTAAAACAATCCAAAAACACAATAAGCCATAGTAATAAAAAGATGGAAGCAAAAAACTGCGGGTACAAGCCGTTCTCAAAAGTCCCGCCCATAGTCACACCCAAAGTGCCAGCCTGGTCGCCTGCGCTTGCAAGAAAAAGCACAGAAAAAAGGGCGGCCAGGAGCCTTTCTAATTTTGACATCTCAAGTTTGCCAACAAGTTTGTAAACAAGCAGAGGAAAAACAAAGGTAAGAATCACAAAAAGCCACTTGAAGATTTGAAAATAAGTAAAGGGCAAAATATGGGCTAGAACCGCCATTGAGTAAGTAAAAAGCGGGGGGTAAAACACAGGCCAGGGCATGCCTGCGTACCAGTTGTCTTCAATACCCGAAAGGCGGGGAAAGATTTTATCAGAATACACTTTGTTAACTGCATAGTGCTGTGCCCCATCCCACCCGCTGACAAAGTCGGTTTTGATATAGTCTTGAAAAAAGCCGGCAGTGTAGAGAAAGGTGACAGTCAAAATCAATAGCACGGATAGCAATGCATAGTATTTGGGGATGAAATGAATCAATCTATCTTGGAATATATGATGACTTCTGAACATGATCCATGTATCATACTATACGGGCACATGGGGAATGAATCTGTCAGGTATGAAAGAAATGGAATACCATGAGTATATGCCGATACCATATCGTGCCAGTATATGTCTCATATCACACACCATACAAATCCTCACACATACGATAGATACCTCGCCTTCGCACTTGAACTGAGCAAACGAGCAGGCACGGAGATGATGCGGCAATATAATCCATTCGGATTCCCCGCCAAAACAAAACCCGACCAATCAGCTATCACAACGGTAGACACTCACCTTAATCACATGGTGATTGAATCTGTTCTACAGATGTTCCCTGATCATGATATCTTGGCTGAAGAAGGAAGCTCTATGCGCCACAAGAGCGAGTATGTATGGGTGTGCGATCCACTCGATGGTACGAGACAATTCGCGATGGGTACACCAAACTTCGCATTCTCCATCGCTCTGACACACAGAGGCAGACCTGTGGTGGGTGTCATCTTCGAGCCGTATACCCATAAACTTTTCCAAGCTGTCATCGGAAAGGGTGCGTCTATGAATGGGAAAGTAATACGAGTCAGCAAGAAGAATAAACTCGCCGACTCTCTCTGTTTTTTCACTTCTAGTATCCGATCTGCGTATAACATCCTCAACCTTGTCCCAACGCTCATCGCCAATACGAAGCGGGTATACAATTTCGCTTGTTGCACCGTAGAGAGCAACCTGGTAGCAGCTGGACATGCAGAAGCTGTTATCTATGCCAATGACTGCGCGCACGATTTCGCCGCAGTGAAAGTCATCGTAGAAGAGGCGGGCGGGAAAGTAACCGATCTCTGGGGACATGAACAACGGTACGACAAACCCTTGAGAGGAGTCATTGTGTCCAATGGACATATCCACAAGCAGCTCGTCTCTCTGCTGCAGAGTACACTTAAAAAACAACGGTATTCTGAATAAAGGTATACATCATTGCGGGGAGTCCCTCCGTTGGCGGGATGACGAAGCAATCCCAGAAAAATTCACGAGTGAGATCGCCGCGCCCACAAATACCTTGGGCTCGCAATGAAGAGTGTACTGAAAACTTACGTTACTCCATGTACAATAATCGAATTCAGCGTACATCCATTACTCATTACCAATTACTCATTGATACTCTATGTCAAAAATTAAAATTGGAATTAACGGCTTTGGTCGGATCGGACGTGCGGTCGCTCGTATCGCGCTGGATCATCCAGATATAGACCTGGTGCAGATCAATACCCGCAAGGGGAAAAACGATCTCATGGCGTATCTACTCCAACGTGATACTGTCTATCGCACGTACCATAGGCATGTCGAAGAGAGCCGAGAGGGGCTCATGGTAGATGACCATCTCATCCACACCACACTCGCAGATACGCCTGAAGCGATCCCCTGGGGTGAGCATGGAGTGGAGGTAGTAATTGATGCTACGGGAGCTTTCACGAAGTCCGAGGATTTGTCCAAGCATATGAAAGATACAGTGAGGAAAGTACTGCTCACTGCCCCCGCGAAAGACGATACGCCCACTATCGTACTCGGGGTCAATGAGTCTGAAGAACTCTTGCGGTCTGCCATTCTATCAAACGCGTCTTGTACGACCAATTGCGCGGCACCACTATTCAAGGTGCTCAATGATAGTTTCGGTGTGAAGGTGGGTCAGATGACTACAATTCATGCATATACGATGACCCAAAGCATGATGGATGACGCAAATAAAGAGATGGAGCGATCACGCGCTGCAGTCGCGAATATCGTCCCCTCTTCCTCAGGAGCTGCGAAAGCAGTCGTCAAAGTCATACCCGACCTCAAGGGCAAGATCGAGGTATTCGCGGTGCGCGTCCCTGTCCCTGTCGGGTCAGCCTCAGACCTTGCGGTGGTGCTTAACCGTGATGTCACTATGGATGAAGTGAACGCCGCGTACAAGACCGCAAGCGAAGGCAGTATGAAGGGTATTCTGGAATATGCCGAAGATTTACTAGTCTCATCAGACATTATTGGCAATCCGCACTCAACGGTGTTCGATCCACGATATACGAAAGTCACGGGGGGTAATATGGTAAAGGTGTTCGGGTGGTATGATAATGAGTGGGGATATTCGTGTAGAGTAGTGGATCTCGTGACACAGGTAGCACGATATCTCTGAAGCACACCGCAAGCGAGAATAAAATATCATTTGTATGATCAACAGTATGAGCATCCAGTATATAGATGGAGTGAACATAGAGAATAAAAAAATTTTGATGAGAGTGGACTTCAACGTTTCGCTTAATGCAGATCATACAATCGCAAATGACGAGCGTATCCGTCAGGCGATCCCCACGATCAATTTGCTTTTACAAAAAGGGAACACTCTCCTCCTGATCTCGCATCTCGGACAACCCAAGGGATATGATCCCCAACTCACTACCCAACGCCTTGCTACCAGACTCCAAGAGCTCATGAGTATACCAGTGGTCTTCGTACCCCATGACAATACGTTTGATGAGGCGTTTTATGCGGATTGCGCGGAAACAAAAATCTATATGCTAGACAATATCCGCTTCCATAAAGGCGAACAACAAAATGATGGTGAATTCGCTCGCCAGCTCGCGTCTCTTGCCGAGATTTACGTGACTGATGCGTTCGGGGTATGTCATCGGCCTGACGCTTCTGTCGTGGGAGTCCCTGCACTTATGCCTCATTTCGGAGGATTGCTTCTGAAGAAAGAAGTAGAGATGATCAGCAAGATCATTCACGAACCTCATAAGCCAGTGGTCGCGATCTTAGGAGGAGCGAAAATATCCACGAAGATCAATCTGATTGGGAAGCTAATGGAGGTGGCTGATTATCTTCTGATCGGTGGTGGGCTTGCGAATACATTCTTGTGCGCGATGGAGCTCCATATCGGGAAAAGTATGTGTGAATATACAGAGGTGCAGACGGCGCGCAGACTGCTTTTTGATGCGTCTGCCAAACACACTGCAGTCATCATCCCCAAGGATGCCATTGTCGGCACAGGGCTTGAAGACACAGATAGCGTCGTGAAAAAGGTAGTGGACATAGCAGAGGCAGAACGAATCTTGGATATAGGTCCAGAGACGCAGGCGCAGTTCGGGAACTATATCGCCCAAGCAAAGACCATTGTGTGGAACGGGCCCATGGGCTATGTGGAGAATCCGGAATACAAACGAGGCACAGATTTTATCTATTATGCGATCACCCAGAATAAACAGGCAGTGTCTGTCGTCGGCGGTGGAGACACAATAAGCGCAATATCGAAGGAAGAGTATCTCGACCAGATTACACACATCTCCACAGGAGGTGGGGCAATGCTTGAGTTTATTGAGAAG
>JAYRHC010000123.1:0-3075 GCA_041907525.1 Candidatus Woesebacteria bacterium | reverse complement strand
GGGTATTTATCGGCATTTTAAAAAAGGAAACAAATATCGGGTGCATTTTGTTGCCAAAAACTCGGAAACGTTGGAGGAGTACGTGGTATACGAGGCACTTTACGATAACCCTGATGGGAAATACTGGGTACGCCCAAGCAAGATGTTTACGGAGATGGTAGAAAAAGATGGGAAAAGGGTGCCTCGTTTTCAATATGTTAGCAGTAGTGACAATTCATGAATTGTCACTACACATGGGGTGGTGGTCGCAGATCTGTGACCACTACAGAGGGGGATATTATCAATCTGCGTCCAGTCATTCGCGTTGAGTTATATAATATTTGAATTATGAATAATTACCAGCCCATAATCGGTCTTGAGATCCATGTAGAGCTTGCGACGAAGTCGAAGATGTTTTGTCAATGTGATGCGTCTTGGCAAAAATACGAACCAAATGCAAACACATGCCCGGTATGTCTCGGTCTTCCCGGTGCCCTTCCTGTCCCCAATAAGAAAGCGGTGGAGTACACCATAAAGATCGCACAGGCACTCGGGTGCAGCATCAACAAACACTCACACTTCGACCGTAAACATTACTTCTACCCGGACCTTCCCAAAGGGTATCAAATCAGTCAGTATGACGAGCCGATCGGGGTGAATGGCTCGATGAAGTGCCGAGTCCCAAGTCCCATATCCCAAGAGTTTGATACAACAGAATTTAGGATACATAGGGTGCATCTGGAGGAGGATACGGGTAAACTCATACATCTTGGCCAAGACTCAGTCATGAACTTCAATCGCTCGGGAGTACCACTGGTCGAGATAGTTACGGAGGCGGATTTCCGCAGTAGTGACGAGGTGAAGGCATTTCTCCAAGAGCTTCATACGATTATCCGCTACCTCGGAGTGTCTGAAGCTGACATGGAAAAGGGGAGTATGAGACTGGAGCCGAATATATCTGTCAAAGAAATTCTAAATTCGAAATTCGAAATTCTAAGTGCGGGTGAAGATCAAGAACAAGAGCGTCATTCTGAACCTGTGCCGACTTTATCGAGCATTCACGATGAAATCGGAAATTCAGGATCTTCGGATAGGATCGATCCCAAGGATTTACCGAAGTTTAAGGTTGAAGTGAAAAATATCAACTCCTTCAATTTCGTAAAGAAAGCAGTGGATTATGAGGTGAAACGTCAGGGTGAAATGCTAGACAAGGGTGAGACTCCTGTTCAGGAGACACGCGGGTGGGATGAGAAAAAGAACGTCACCGTTGCACAACGTTCGAAAGAAGACGCACACGACTACCGCTATTTCCCCGAGCCTGACATTCCTCCAATGGAGTTCACTGACGGACTTCTTGAGATGATCCGAGCGACCATCCCAGAGCTACCAGGGGAGAAAGTAGATAGATATGTGAAAGACTTCGGTCTGAAGCTCTCAGATGCGATACAGATCACGAGGGAGAAAGAGACCGCACACTACTTTGACCAAATAATGTCAAATGACAACAACACTACTCAACATTCATTGCAGAAAGATTGTCGACGCTTGCCCGCCTTTGGCAGGAAGCAATCTCCTCAAGCTATAGCCAACCTTATCATTAACAAGAAGATATCTACTGATTTACCAGTGGCGGAGTTCGTTGCGAAAGCTCGCGAGATTTTGCAGCCGAAATCGACTGACTACGCACGACTAGACGAGGTAGTGAAGCAGGTGATCGCTGCGAATGCGAAGTCGGTCGCGGACTATAGATCTGGAAAAACGAACGCACTCATGTTCCTCGTCGGGCAGGTGATGAAAGAGATGAAAGGCAAAGCAGATGCGCTTCATGTCAAGGATTCAATACAAAATTGGTTGCATAAATAATAGAAGTGATTCTTAAGGATACCGTGTTACTTTTTCGGAGAAGATGTGTGTGGAGTGGTAGGCGTATCCTGTATTCGATCAGACGACACAACCCTAAGCTCTCTTGTAACTTTTCCCCTAATGCCCTCATGATTTAATCTGTCCTTAAAATCCCCAAGAACTTTCCTCGCTTCTCTTCTATTTTGAGCGAGAATTGGATCAAACGTTTCACCTGGTATAGTATTTGGACGAACGAAAAAAGTCTTAAGTCTTTCAAAAGCATTCATAGAACTAAATAACTAATCTAATGTGCTCCACACTAATAATACTACTACTACTACTATAAGTCAAATGCAAATGGAATTAACTTTTACCCCTTCCGCCCCCCCTCCCACTGGGAGGGGGGACACCTTCCCAAGGGAAGGATGATTGCTTCCTTGGGGAAGCCCTCATCTGTGTCATCCTGAGCCTGTCGAAGGACTGAGCGGGACGGAAGGGGTTAATATTGATACGAAAATGTACACCCCTTGGTTCTTGACCTCGCTTCATTTACAATGTCCTCATGTCCTTTGTCCATCTCCAGCTCCATACCGAGTACTCACTCCTTCGGGGTATGACGCGGATGAAAAAAGCGATAGCGAAGGCAAAAGAGCTTGGTATGAGCTCACTTGCCATCACCGACTACGGGAATATGTATGGAGCGTTCAAGTTTTTCATCGCGTGCAAGGATGCAGGGATCAAGCCCATCATCGGCTGTGAGCTCTACAAAGCAGCCAATAGCAGAAAAGATCAGCAGCACGGCGATTTTAAAGAAGCATATTCACTCGTAGTGCTCGCTCAGGACTTGACAGGATATCGTAATCTTGTGCGACTCGTCTCATACGGTCAACTTGAGGGACTCCACTACCAACCTCGTGTAGATTTTGAGCTGCTTGAGAAATACAAGGAGGGTCTTATCGTGCTCTCAGGCTCCCCACTTCGAGGGGAGATCGGTGAACAGATACTCCATGATCAGATGACCAAAGCACAGGAACTTGTGCTCAAGTACAAAGCCATCTTCGGAGAGAATTTCTACATTCAACTTGAGCGGCATCCTGGTATGGCACAGCTCGAGACGGTGAATCAGGGTCTCATCAAGCTTTCCCGCCAGCATAGTATTCCTGTTGTTGCTACCGCGAACGTACATTACCTTGAGGCTGATGACGCCTATGCACAAGAAGTGCTGCTTTGTATCGGGTCACAACGGGTCATATT
>JAYRHC010000122.1:0-4302 GCA_041907525.1 Candidatus Woesebacteria bacterium | reverse complement strand
TATGAATACTTACGTGTCTCCTACTCGTAGTATCACACCTTCAGGCAACGTTCATAGGAACTCCCCTGTTGATTGGCTTGTTGAACGCGCTCTCCTGAATAATGAGGTAACCCGTCTCGCAAATGGTGCATTAGTTGTATACACGGGGAAATACACAGGTAGATCTCCTAAAGATAAATATATCGTTGATACTCCGGATGTCCATGAGAAGATCGACTGGAATGCTACAAACAAATCGGTCACTCCTGAAACTTTTCACAAGCTTTACAGAAAGATGTCAGCCTATCTATCCCTTCAGAAAGATCTCTATCTGTTTGATGGGTATGCTGGCGCAGATCCAAAGTATCGTATGAGCGTGAGGGTTATATCTGAATATGCATACCAAGCGCTTTTCTCCACGTATCTCCTTCGTCGACCGGACGCACATGAATTGAGCACACACAAACCGCAGCTTACCGTACTATCTGCTCCAAATTGTTTCGCGAAACCTGAGGATGATGGGGTTAATTCTGAGACATTCATTATTTTAAACCTACAGGAGAGGATAGTATTGATTGGCGGAACCAAATACTCCGGAGAGATCAAAAAATCAATATTCTCCGTGATGAATATTCTGTTGCCTGACCAGGGACTCCTTCCTATGCATTGCTCCGCCAATATGGCTCATGACGGGAGTACTGCACTGTTTTTCGGGTTGTCTGGTACTGGCAAAACTACCCTATCCGCAGACCCTCAAAGACGGCTAATCGGAGATGACGAACATGGGTGGAGCCCAGAGGACGTGTTTAACTTTGAAGGCGGATGCTATGCAAAATGCATAAATCTAAAGAAGGAGAGTGAACCACAGATATGGAAGGCGATCCGCAACCAATCACTTCTTGAAAATGTAGTTATCGACCAGAACGGAGAAATAGATTTCGCCGATAAGAGTATCACTGAGAATACCCGTGTCGTGTATCCTATCGATTTCATTGAGAATGCGGTTCTTTCTGGAGTTGGAGGGCATCCTTCGTACGTACTTTTCCTTACTGCAGATGCGTTTGGAGTGCTTCCTCCTGTCGCGCGACTCACGCTCCATGGTGCGATGTATCACTTCATGTCGGGATATACGGCGAAACTTGCCGGTACTGAACGAGGTGTGACTGAGCCCAAGATCACGTTCTCACCCTTCTTTGGCGGTCCTTTTATGGCGCTCAAACCTCTCACATATGCGAATTTACTCCGTAACTATCTGCGCACGCATAAGACAAAAGTGTATCTGGTAAATACAGGATGGTCTGGGGGAGCGTATGGAGTCGGCCACCGTATAAGTATCAATGATACGCGTTCCATTGTTACTGCTATCCTCAAAGGGAGCTTAGACGACGCTCGCTACTATCATGATGCTGTTTTCAACCTTGATGTTCCATGTGCAGTACCGGGAATAGATAGGAGTGTCCTCAGACCGCGTGATTTGTGGGAGAATACAGATGATTATGACAATACATCAATAAAGCTAGTACATGCTTTCAAAGATAACTTTGTAAGGTTTCAAGATATTCCCAAAGCAATTATCAATGCTGGTCCACACATATGATATCTCAACGAGCATTAGCGATCAAACCCTCACTCACATTTGCGATTTCCGCGAAAGCGAAGGAAATGAAAGCAAGAGGATTACCAGTTGTTTCCTTCGGCGCAGGGGAACCTGATTTTGATACCCCACCTCATGTGAAGGAAGCGGCTATCCTCGCCATCAAAGAAGGATTCACAAAGTATACACAGACAAGTGGGATGCCAGAATTGAAGGAAGCTATTTGTGCAAAGTTCAGACGGGATAATGCCCTGGAGTACAAAAACGAAAATATTCTCGTCTCAGCAGGCGCTAAACAATGTCTATACAATTGTTTTCAGGTTCTTTTGGATCCTGGAGACAGGGTACTTATCCCTACTCCCTACTGGGTAAGCTATGAAGAGATGGTGGTGTTAGCGGGAGGAGTTTGTGATTTTGTCAAGTCTCCATCGTTCAAAATAGACAAAAATACTTTGATCAACGCACTCACACCCCGCACGAAAGTGCTTATACTGAACTCTCCATCCAACCCCACAGGTGCGGTGTACTCTCAAAAAGAACTTATTGAAATTGCTGAAATTTGCAAAAAACATTCTCTCTATGTCATCAGTGACGAGATATATGAGGCGCTTATCTATGACAAAAACCATTTCTCAATAGCACAGGTAGACGATGAAATGAAGAAACGTACCGTTGTGGTGAACGGAGTCTCCAAATCGTATGCTATGACCGGGTGGAGGATCGGCTATTGTGCAGCTGAAAAAGAAATCATTAAGGCAGCATCGAATCTCCAAGACCATGTCACATCCAACGCATGCAGTATCTCGCAGAAAGCTGCAATTGCGGCGCTCAATGGACCTCAAGATATCGTGATTGTAATGAAAAACACATACCGAAAGAGACGAGACTATCTCGTGGGGAGGATCAACGCAATCAAAGGATTGGATGTAGCGATGCCCGATGGAGCTTTCTATGCGTTTGTCGATGTATCCAAGCTGTACAATGAAAAGATTGCCGACTCTTTCGCCTTTTGTGACGCTCTACTTGATACCCAGTATGTTGCTGCAATACCTGGAGGTGCTTTTGGAGATAACGACTATATCCGATTGAGCTTCGCAACCAGTGACGAGAATATCAAAACTGGCATCGACCGAATCGCTGCATTTGTCGGAGAATTAGGATGAGATTGTTGTTGCGAACTCATACTGTACACTACACAATACCTCTCTATGACCACACTCTCTGCGGATCAAAAACATTCTCTCGATGCTATTCTCGCATGGTTCAAACAAGAGCATAAGGATCGACAACATATTTCCCTTGGCGGATATGCGGGTACTGGGAAAACGACCCTCATCGCAGTTATACGGAAAGAAATCGCAAAGATAGACAAGAATATAAAAGTTGGTTTTGCAAGCTATACCGGTAAAGCTGCGCGCGTGCTTCGAAACAAACTCGCGGAACAACAGGTCATCCTGCCTCAAGATACCGTAGGTACTATTCACTCTCTCATATATTCTCCGATCGTGAATGACAGACAGGAAATCGTGGGGTGGAAACAGAAAGAGAAGATTGATCGTACGATTATCATTATCGATGAAGCATCGATGGTGGATGAAATGATATGGAGTAATGTACTGTCGTATGGAATACCTATTATCGTGGTGGGGGATCATGGACAGCTCCCGCCCATTAAAGGATCATTCAACCTCATTGAAGAGCCACAGCTCAAGCTCGATGAGATTCACCGTCAAGCACGGATGAATCCGGTAATCGGACTTTCAATCCAAGCACGAGAGCATGGGGTCATTCGGATGGGGAAATATTCTGACACTGTCATCAAATACGACATGGGGACATTTGAAGCGCAGGAAGCGATGCAGGAACTTCTCAATTCGGCTTCACGAGATACACTGGTACTATGTGGATACAACAGTACACGGGTAAAACTCAATACCCATATGAGAGGTGTGCTCGGATTTGAAAGTCCCACACCGTCGAGCGGGGATCGGGTGATATGCCTTCGGAATAATCATAAGAAGCATATTTTCAATGGAATGCTCGGAACGATCCAGTCTATCAAACCAGTAGATGACCACTGGTATCTCGCGGAGATAGCGATGGACGATGAGGACACAGTATATAGAGATCTTATATCAGTCCAACAGTTCAACGCTCCAACTGCGATGAATTTTACGGATAAACGTTCACAGACTATGCAGGGAGATCTTTTCGATTTTGGGTATGCGCTCACTGTCCACAAGGCACAGGGAAGCCAGGCGAAGCGCGTGATACTCTTTGAAGAGCGGTTTCAGAAGATGACAGATGATGAGTGGAAGCGCTGGCTCTATACTGCCGTCACAAGAGCCGAGGAAGAGCTGTATATTTTTGGGAGAGAAACTGAGTAATTTTCAATTTACAATATTCAATTTTCAAAAATCCATGCATGCTTCCTTGGGGAAGCTGGATCCCCGCCGCTTCGGCGGGGAGACTGAAGGGGTAATATGAAATGTTATCATGCACCCCTTTCCCCCGTTCAAAACCCTGAACGGGTACCTTCCCATGGGAAGGATTCCCACGACGTCCATCGATTGGGCGGAAAAGCATCATTTTTTAATTGACGAAACAGTCGCCCTATGAACCCAATAGAAGCTAGGATCCTTATGCGCGAAAAAAACAGCGAGGGTGTTGTTCATAGAGTCACAGGGCAGATAGGGGGTGTGATTTTCCAGGCAGAAGGATTTGGAAGC
>JAYRHC010000121.1:0-2993 GCA_041907525.1 Candidatus Woesebacteria bacterium | reverse complement strand
TGTTTGTCGTAGAGGGCTAATATTGCTTCGTAGATCACCTGATTTTGGCGGGAATAGAAGTGTTCGCTTTTCAGATAGTGAGCGATGAGACCTATCGAAGAAGTATCAAGGAGAATCGCTCCGAGCACTGATTGTTCAGCGTCCGCATCATGAGGTGGAGTCTTGAGTGCTTGACTTGCGAGATCTGCCATGGGCACATTATAAAGGAAAAAAAGAAAGCAACATCACGAAACACGAGTCGTGTAATACGACCAGAACCTGAGTGTAAGTATTTGAGCTTTTCCGCCAGACCTGTCCACCTATGGCAGAGGTGGATCAGCCTATGGCTGAGAGTTTGATTTGATATTTGAGCTTTGTCATTTGAGTTTCCGTTTGTATAATTGGGTCTTGCAGTCGATACTTAGCCTGAATAGTTTAGTGGTAAAACAACCCCTCCCATATGCTAGGATGTTCGCCCAAATAGTTTAGTGGTAAAACAAACCCATGGTAAGGGTTAGACTGGGGGTTCGATTCCCCCTTTGGGCTCAGAATAAGTATAATGAGAGGGGTAGACTGTGGGTTCGATTCCCACTTCAGGCTCATTGACACATTTTAATGAGCGAAGCGAGTTTAGATGTGTCAATGCCCGCCGAAAGACGAGCGCTTGAGCCGCAGGTTGTCATCCTGAGCTTGTCGAAGGATGCTTAGGCTCAAGCCCGAGACATGGAGGGCAAACAAACATTTAGCGAGTATAATCACTCAGCTTATTCGCTGATACTTACACTTAATACTTAATACTTTTTCTCTATGGAAATCAAATACATCACTCACGCCAGCTTCGTGATAAAAACAAAGACCGCGACCGTCGTCACGGATCCTTTCGGTTCAGGTATCGGCATAAAGTTCCCCAAGATCCCTGCAGATGTTGTCCTTATTTCACATCATCATGACGATCATGACAATGTGAAAGGAATCGAAGGTGACCCGATCGTCTTCGACTGGCCAGGAGAATACGACTGTAAAGGTGTTTCCATCCGCGGTATTGCCACATTCCATGACAATGAAAAAGGCGCAAAACGAGGAAAAAATGTGATGTTCAAAATCACAGCAGAGAATATCAGCGTTTTGCACTGCGGAGATCTCGGACATGTTCTTGATGATAAAACGATAGAAGAGGTTGGTAACATAGACATACTCTGTATCCCGGTCGGTGGTTACTACACGATAGATCCCCATGTTGCGATGCAAATCACGAAGCAAATAGAGCCCGCTCTCGTGCTTCCTATGCATTACCAAGTCCCAGGACTAGATCCGAAGCTCGCTACGAATCTGAAGCCCGTAAACGAGTTCTTGAGCGCGATGAGTCAGGTAGGCCTGACCCCTCAACCCAAGCTGAGCGTGAAACGAGAAGATATCGCCCAAGAGACCAACACGAAAGTAGTACTTCTTGAACGGAATGCGTGACAAGTCAACAGGTGGTC
This sequence comes from Candidatus Woesebacteria bacterium, assembly GCA_041907525.1. Classification (GTDB taxonomy): domain Bacteria; phylum Patescibacteriota; class Microgenomatia; order UBA1406; family GWC2-37-13; genus JAGOLU01. The sequence continues at coordinate 1,533 of JAYRHC010000121.1, read as the reverse complement.
AGGTAGTCAGGCATTCAGGCTATCAGCTTGCCCTCCGAAGAGGAGGGGCAATCAGGAGGAGATGGTGAAAACATACAACCACCCCCTAACCCCCTCCTCAACTGAGGAGGGAAATCGTGTTACCTTATTCCCTTCTGACGACTGACGACTGACGACTCTAACTAGTTAGTCTCCGCTATAATAAGACACATGACTGATATCCATCCCATCGTCCCCGATCCCCCTAAGATCGTACTCTCCCCTGTGAAAGTCATCGTTTTTATCATCATTCTTCTGGGCATAGTGGTATTTGGCTTTTTCACGAAATCAAGGGGTAGGGGTAATGAAGTAACGAGTAAGTTCATTCTCGGAGAAGAAACACGGACCCTCGAATCATATCTTCCCAACGGGTTGAAAGATTCTATCGGCAGCGCAGCAGTGAAGAAAAATATCGTAAATCCTGAAATACTTTTCCAGACGGGCAAGCAGCTTGTGGCATCAGAAGCCGAAAAACTGGCAAGTCAGGCGGGATCACAGGTCGAGAAAGTAGCGTCTGATGCTGCGAAAAACGTGACCGATTTTGTCTACAAAAATACGATAGAGCGCATCATCGACACACTCATCCAATCCCTCCCCCAAGAAAGGCAAGAGAGATACAAGTGAAATGTCAAAATCCCAATGACAAATGTCAAATAAAATCCAAAACTAAGGGCACTTATCACTATTCTCTGTTCTTGCTGGCGCAAAGGTACCCGCGTAGAGCGTCATTGCGAGGAATGCATAATGGTATGAAGTCCCGCAGAGCGGGATCCACGTTACTGTATTCCGACAAAGTCGGAAACAGTATCGGGACAATCTCATAATCACATGGGGTTGCCGCGTCGTCCCACCAACGACGAGACTCCTCGCAATGACTAGAGTGTATCTGGAATATTGTTCTTGTCTATGGTTTTAAAACTCAATTCCAAACAACTCCGCGCGGTCGATGTAGACACTGTCTCCTCAGAGGCACAGTCTATCGTCCGTAACCCTCTCGTCTTTATCCTTGAAAACATTTATGACACGTATAACATCGGCGGGCTTTTCCGCCTTGCAGACGCCCTCGCCGCGTCTAAAGTCTACCTTTGCGGCGATACCGCGACACCGCCCAATCATCGCATCCATAAAGCCAGCTGTGGCACCTACAAAGTCGTGCCGTGGGAGTACTGTACAACCGCAAAAGAAGCCGTCGAGAAATATAAAGAAAATTCTCAATTTTCCCCGACAACGGGACGAGCAATTTTCAATAAAAATCCTTCCTGGGGGAAGGTGTCCCCCTCCTACCAGGAGGGGGGCGGAAGGGGTAAATGTGTTATCGCCATCGAGCAATCTCCAACCTCTATCCCCTACACTGCACTCAAGCCTTCCTTCCCCCTAGCGCTTGTCGTAGGGAATGAAACGACAGGCGTGACCCCCGAGACGCTCGCATTGTGTGATAAAACCGTAGAAATCCCGATGTGGGGCATAAACAAGTCACTCAATGTCATTGCGAGCGCTGCCATCGTCTCCTACCAC
>JAYRHC010000120.1:0-5572 GCA_041907525.1 Candidatus Woesebacteria bacterium | reverse complement strand
CCGTGCAAGAAGAGTAGCTTGCCCACCTCAATAAGCCCCCATACCGCGAGTACCACAAATGCGACGCTTCCGAGAAACGAGATGATAGGGTGCTTTACCATCTTAATGGTCGCATTGGGTGATATAAATAAGAAAATATTCAGGAGCATGTGTCCCAGCAGTACCCCACAAGAAAACCCGAATACGTTCACGATATTAAATACCGGCACGTATCCTGCGAAGTCATCCAAACCCAAAATAAAGGGGATAGTAAAACTCATCGCAAACAGCCCCATAAATGTGAGTCCTGCCTTCGGCTTCATGGAGAGATTAGGGATGATCCGACTGAGTACAGGACTCGTTATCCCATTTATGCCGTGTAACACAGTTTCGAATCTGTCCGCAAGAGTATAGAACCATTCCGGTAGGTGATATCCACTCGTATGAGTGTGTTCGAGCCCCTCCTCTGCAAGCTCAAAAAGAACCAAAGCAGCAAGGAGGATCATCCCCGCCAGGAGCAATCGAACGTCTCTAAAATAATTCCAAATGGCGAGAATAAGGATCGTGCCGAGTGCGTTACCAGTTGCCGTTCCGATCTCGATCGCTATACGAGACTTCCACGTAGGGTATGCATGCATGAGATTACCAATAAATATCGCGAAATCTACACTTGTCTTGAGATATATAGTCATGCCTATGAGAATATCCTGGATATTGAGAGATGGTAGAATACATGACTCACCTCGGACACAGGCAGGAGTGAACCTGTTTAGGAGAAGTATTTCACCGTAGATAACGAAGATGAGAACCCCGCAAACGACTAATGTGAGTAAGATGGGGAGAATTTGGTTAAGCGTATACTTTGTTAGGTGATGGTGCATAGACTCATGGACACAACATTCTCGACGTGTTTTCGAGTCATGGATTCTCCGCCGACTCGGCGGATCACCATGACACAACGGTAATACGGTTTCAAAAGTGATGCCCATAGAACATTATACTTGAAGACTTACAATGACCCAGAAAAAAGATATCTCCACCTTTGTTCGCACAGTATCTCGGTACTATCTTACTCATGGTCGAGATCTTCCATGGAGAAAAAACATAACTCCGTACGCGATTTTCATATCAGAGATTATGCTCCAGCAGACTCAAGTCGCTCGTGTCCTCAAAAAGTTCCCAGACTTTCTTACCAAGTTTCCTAACTTTATGTCACTCGCGAAAGCGCCACTCAACGAGGTCCTACAAGCATGGCAGGGAATGGGCTACAATCGCAGGGCAAAATACTTACACAAATCAGCGAAACAGATCGTCAGTAAGCATCGAGGCGTATTGCCTCACGACCCAGAAGTTCTTGAATCATTACCAGGAATCGGAGTCGCTACAGCAGGCTCAATCGCCTGTTTCGCATACAATGCACCCACCGTGTTTATCGAAACGAATATCCGTCGTTCGATCCTGTTTCACTTTTTTCCGTCCCAAGATCAAGTAACTGACGCAGAAGTGAGAAAAGTGGTGGAGGAGTGTATACAATATCTGATCACCCAAAAGGCGTCCTTTCGTGAATGGTATTGGGCACTCATGGATTATGGCAGCTATCTCAAGACAGTGGTTGACAATCCTAACAAAAGAAGTACACACTATGTAAAACAATCTAAATTTGAGGGTTCAGATCGACAGATTCGAGGCGCATTGCTGAAAGCACATTTGAAGTCGGGGAGTGTGAAGTTAGGAACAGAAAGAGAGACAAAGATATGGGATACGCTTGTGAAGGAGGGATTTATCGAAGGTAGTGGACGCAGATCTGCGTCCACTACAAGACAAAACATTGATCGTCTACATACCAATGAAACGAAATAAATACCACGAAAAAATAGATCGTGCGGATTGTATCAGGAAAATGCTCACAGCGATGTATCCAAGTATCAAAAGCCCTTTGCATCATACTCATGACTACGAATTCGTATTCGCAGTCATCCTATCCGCACAGACTACCGATAAACAAGTCAATATCGTAACGGAGAAGCTATTTATGAAATATCCGAGCCTCCAGTCCATAGCCGACGCTCGCATCCCATCGTTTCAGAAGAATATGGCATCGATAAACTTGTACAAGACGAAGGCGAAACACATCGTCAAATCGGCTCAAATATTGATCGACACGTATAAGGGGAAGGTGCCTCAGACCCTAGCGGAGCTTATTACTCTTCCTGGTGTGGGGAGAAAAAGTGCAAATGTAATTATGAGTGAACTGTGGCACAAACCAGAGGGGATCGCAGTCGATACTCATGTGATACGTCTCGCACAAAAGTATGGTTTATCCCGTCACAAGGATCCGATCAAGATAGAGATAGATCTCATGAAGATTATCCCAAAGAGCGAGTGGGATACTTTCCCCCTTCGTCTTATCCAATATGGAAGAGAGCACTGTCCTGCGCGATGTAAAAAGTGTCCAGCATGCCCACTGTGGAGATGTATGAATATGGAGTAGATACAAGCTTACTTCTCCTGCATTTCCGCAACAATATTTTTCGGAACTTCTTCGTAATGACTCGGCTCCATATAGAATATTCCTCTCCCTTGGGTGAGCGATCGCAGAGATGTCGCATATCCTGAAAGCTCTGCGAGTGGAGCATAGGCTTTGATTTGGGTCGCACGACCGCGTTTCTCAGATCCCAAGATCTTGCCTCGTTTGGATGAAATATCGCCGATGACAGTGCCCATAAACTCATCTGGCACAGTAACCTCAAGCTTCATAATAGGCTCAAGGAGTGAGACACCTGCGTTTTTCGCGGCGTCAGTGAATGCCATAGACCCTGCGATCTTAAATGCAATATCTGAAGAGTCTACTTCGTGATATGACCCATCTTCCAGTGTGAGCTCCAGATCCACGACAGGGTATCCAAGAAGAACTCCTTTCTCCATGGCTTCTTTCACGCCTTTCTCGACTGATCCGATATATTCATTCGGTATATGTCCACCTTTCACTGCATTCACAAATGTGAATCCTGTTCCGCGGGCGAGTGGCTTCACGGATACGATACAGTGGCCGTATTGCCCACGACCACCTGTTTGCTTAATATATTTGGCTTCCGCTCTTGCAGGTTTCTGAATGGATTCTTTGTAGGCGACCTGTGGCTTGCCGACGCTTGCGTCCATACTCATTTCTCGTCTCATTCGATCTACAAGAATCTCAAGATGAAGCTCCCCCATACCAGACATGATGGTCTGGCCTGTCTCATGGTTTACCTTCACGCGGAACGTAGGATCTTCTTCGGCGAGACGTGCAAGGCACATGCCGAGCTTCTCCTGATCTGCCTTCGTCTTGGGCTCTATGGCGAGTGAAATAACCGGTTCAGGGAATGAGATCTGCTCGAGAAGCAGAGGAAAATTTTCATCAGCAAGTGTGTCCCCTGTACGAGAATCTTTCGGTCCAACAAGCGCTACAATCTCGCCCGCGTATGCTTTATCTACTTCTTCCCGTGAATTCGCATGCATAAGCATAATTCGAGAGACACGCTCATCGGTATTGCGGTTTACATTGTGTACATAGCTTCCTGATTCAAGTGTCCCCGAATAGATACGTGTATAGGTAAGCTTGCCCACATGTGCATCGAGCTGGATCTTAAAGACCAGAGCAGAGAACTTCTCTTCAGGAGTGAGTTGACGTTGCTCAATCTTCGTCTCATCATGGGGGTGACCTCCCGTGATTTTGCCAAGGTCGACAGGAGATGGCAGAAAGTCAATAACCGCGTCAAGCATCGGCTGTACACCCTTATTACGGAGTGATGAGCCTGCGAAGGTGGGGACGACCTTATAGGCGATCGTCGCTCTTCGTATCGCCGCTCGAAGCTCATCATTGGTGATTTGGGTTCCTGCAAGGTATTTCTCTAGCAGGATATCATCTGTCTCGGCTACCCTTTCGATCAATTTAGCTCGATATTCTGCGACTTTATCTTTCAGATCCTCAGGGATCTCGTCAGAGATCGAGAAGTCTGTACCATCTTCGCTTTTATCATATATGATTGTCTTCATGTCTAAGATATGCACGACCCCCACGAAACTCGACTCTTTACCCACAGGATAGGTGATAGCAAGGGGAATACATCCGAGACGATCTCCAATCTCATGTAAGGTGGCCTCGAAGTCTGCTCCCAGCTTATCCATTTTGTTGATAAATACCAATCGGGGAACCTTGTACTTATCGGCTTGTCGCCATACGGTCTCAGACTGGGACTGGACACCCTCTTCAGCGTCAAAGACCACGATCCCTCCGTCAAGAACGCGCAGGGACCGCTCGACCTCAGCAGTAAAGTCTACGTGCCCTGGAGTATCGATAATATTAAATCTGTATCCCTTCCAGAAGGTGGTAGTCGCAGCAGATACAATGGTGATGCCCCGTTCTTTCTCTTGTTCCATCCAGTCAAGCTGGGTGTTACCTTCATCAATGTCTCCGATCTTGTATGTCCTGCCTGTGTAGAAAAGAATACGTTCAGATGTCGTGGTCTTGCCAGAGTCGATATGTGCGATAACACCGAAATTGCGAATCTTATCGAGAGGAACGTTGCGGTTGGAGGTTTTCACTGGTTGGGCTGCCATAGAGTCGATAAAATTTTACCACTTCAAATGTGCAAAAGCTTTGTTCTGATCTGCCTGTTTTTCAACACTTATTTTCTTATTATACGCTGAGCCGACACTATTTATCGCATCTTTGAGTTCTGCTACAAGTTTATCGGAAAACAAATGATATTCTTTGTTCGGGCGAGATCGAGCTCCCTCGACAATCCAATTCAACGCTAAGAATAGTTTGCGTTCTCTCCGCACTTCCGTAGGAACCATGTAGGAAGCCCCTCCAAGTCTCCGTGGTCTTACTTCCATATTGGGAGTTACATTTGCGATTGCACGAAGCAATGCTTTCGTAGGGTCAGGATCGACTTCTTTCAGTTTTTCCATCGTCGCATATACGAGTTTACGCGCGACTGCTTTCTTACCATCGACCATCACATAGTTTATAAGTTTGGCGACTTCGTAGCTTTCATATACTGGATCGAGAGCTGAGGTTAACTTTTTAAATGAACGACGAGGCATAAGAACAATAAATACTCCTATGAGCGAAATGATATATATTCAGGATAACTTAATAATTCGCCGCTCATAGGCTACTCTCCTGAATATCATCTGTATCAGCTTCTAACAAGATCGTTTGAGACATTACATTCAGAAACCATTTTGTGGTTATGTCATGGATTCGGCAAGCTCACCATGACACAGTTGAGAAAACTCTACAATATTTTTGCGCTTACTACAACTCAACGTTTTGAGTCAAGCGGTATCATTTCTTTTCTATCTTTGGTCTCTTTGTACCGTATTTACTTCGGCTGTTCCGTCGAGGGTCTTTGGCTGATGGAGTACCCTGGGTGCTTACGCCTTGGGTGTCGAACTTTCCACGGATAACATGATACTTCACTCCGGGCAGATCTTTCACCCGTCCTCCACGTACCAGTACGATCGAGTGTTCAGCAAGATTGTGACCAATACCTGGTATATAGGCAGTGACATCCTGTTTATTCGAGAGACGTACACGGGCAACTTT